>NZ_JAUSTY010000015.1 GCF_030813115.1 Bacillus horti
ACCTGACATTCTCCACTCTCCTTCTCAATCTGTCAATGTTGAAAATGGGAGAATACGCGAGAAAACGCGAGAAAACATTACTTTATAGTGGGAGGGGAACTGTTGATTACAGGTGGAAATCGAGGTGTAGGTTTAGAATTAGTACGAGTATTTCATGAAAATGGACATACCGTATTTCCAGTTGTAAAAAGGAAAGAATCTCTAGTTTCTCTTAATGAAATGTTCACTGATAGATGTCATCCCGTATTGACAGATATAAGTAAAGATGAGGGTATTGCAGAAATAACTTCTCAGTTCAGTTTCTATGCTAACCATCTGGATATCGTTATTAACAATGCTGGCATACCGGGACAAACATATGAAATAGAGAAAGTAAGTACACAAGAGTTAATGGATTTATATAATATCCATTGCTTAGGTGTGGTTAGGACTGTACAAGCAACCCTAACTTATTTACGTAAATCTTCAAATCCTCGTATTATTAATCTTTCTTCCCGGTTAGGTTCATTATCTAAGATGTCAAGTGGTGAATTTGCAAAGGGGAAGTTTTCATATTCTTATCGGATCGCAAAAGCAGCACAAAATATGCTTACGCTGTGTTTAAATCAAGAGCTAGAGGATATTCCTATTTCAGTTACAGCTATCCATCCAGGAAAGCTACAAACATCATCTGGAGCTTATGTGCTGATATGAGTCCAGAAGAAGCAGCTACTCGAATATGTACTTGGCTTGTACATTCTAAAGAAGATATAGCCGGTAGGTTTCTTGAACCACTTGTGTCAGAAATGAGCTGGTAAAGTTTATATATCATTCTATTCCCACCCCGTCCTAAAGATAGGACGGGGTTTACATTTAAACAGGACTTTGATCGCTTTTAACCCGTTTCTTACATAAGTAACATTTTTTACGTTCAAATTAATGAACTGTAAAAGCCTAAGGATCATCGCTTTACTTCTCTGACAGGATACAATGAGGAAGGCTAGGAGAAGAATGTAATCTTAATGGTACATTTAGATTTAGTTATGCTTTAGAACAGATGTCTTTTCCTTATTGACAATCCCTTCGACAGGCAGTATATTTAATTGATACTGATTCTCATTATCGATTACATATATGGAGAGTATAGATAGTCAGTATAAAAAACATATTACTTAAACATAGAAGGAGAATGAAGCAATGAGAAATCAAAAGCAATTATTCAAAGGCTTACTTATTATAGCTGCCATTATAGTATTCCTAGTTGGGTGCTCTAGTCCATCATCTAATGATGAGACACCAACTACCATAGCAAACGAGAATGAAACTGAAACGGAAAATAATGATACGACTAATACTGAAACAACTGATTCTCAAGAAGTAGAAGAGGTTGACTATCCGATTGTCATTGAGCATGCTTTTGGTGAAACTGTTATTGAGAGTAAGCCTGAACGAATTGCCACTATCCAATGGGCAAATCATGATGTTGCACTTGCTCTTGGAGTTGTACCTGTAGGCTTTTCAGCAGCGAACTTTGGTGTAGAGGATGACAGCGGGCTATTGCCATGGACAGCGGCAAAGCTTGATGAGCTTGGAGTAACTGAGCCGAATATATATCAGGATACGGACGGTTTAGACTTTGAAGCTATTGCCGATTCTAATCCGGATGTTATTCTGGCTGCCTATTCAGGTATCACACAAGAGGATTACGATATTCTTGTTCAAATCGCTCCAGTTGTGCCTTATACGAATACACCTTGGGTTACGACTTGGCGTGAGCAAATCATGCTGAACGCAAAAGGTATGGGTATGGAAGCAGAAGGTGAAGAACTAATTGCGACTACTGAAAACTTGATTCAGGAGAAAGCAAGCGAGTATCCAGAGATGGAAGGGAAGAAAGTGGTATGGGTGAACTTCTCAGCGAATGACATGTCTCGTCTACATCTATATACCCCTGTGGACCCTCGTGTTTCTTTCTTGAATGAGCTAGGAATGGTTAATCCAGAAAGTGTGACGGAGCAGATTGAGGATGAAAATAGCTATTCCTTACGATTAAGTGCTGAGAACGCCGATGTTTTAAACGATGCGGATATCTTAATCGGCTATGGTGATGAAAGCTTGTATGAAGCGGTGAAAGCCGATCCACTACTTGGTCAAATTCCAGCCATCCAAAGAGGATCTGTAGTGTTTATAGGAAATGGTACATCCTTAGCGGCCTCAGGTACTCCAAATCCACTTTCTATTGCGTATACGATTGATGATTACCTGGAATTAATCGGAGAATCCATTAGTAAAATCAATGAATGATGTGTCGACTGATAAAAACAAAAGGCTAAGCATCTATCTCCCTAAGCATTTTAAAAAGGTGCTAGTCCTTTCAATAATTTTACTAGGTATATGCGTGGTGCTGTCACTAGTCCTAGGCTCTCGTATGATCAGCTGGGATGAGCTGATAGCCGGTCTATTTCAACCTGAAGTGGACTCCTACGGGGCGAACGTCGTTCGCCAAAGGATTGCTCGTACCATATTCAGCTTATTTTGTGGTGCGGCACTCGGTGTATCTGGAGCTTTGATGCAGGCTGTCACACGTAATCCAATTGCTGACCCGAGCATACTTGGCGTAAACACAGGTGCAGCCTTGTTCATTGTTATTGGCATGGCATTTTGGAATATAAGTACGGCTAGTGAGTACATCTGGCTGGCTTTAATTGGAGCTATGATTACCGCTGTATTCGTATACGGAATCGGCTCCATGGGGCGTGGTGGTGCTACGCCCCTTAAGCTTGTCTTAGCAGGAGCTGCTACAAGTGCAGCCCTCTCCTCTCTGGTGAGTGCCATCATGCTTCCACGCGCTTATGTTATGAATCAATTTCGATTTTGGCAAGTTGGAAGTGTAGGGGCAGCTAATTGGAGTGTAATTGGCACGTTCCTTCCTTTTCTGATTACAGGTATTGTACTGGGAGTGATAGCAGCTTCGGCGCTCAATGCATTGGCATTAGGAGATGAGGTGGCTAAAGGGCAGGGTGTACGGACGGGAGTTTTGAAACTAGTCGCTGCATTTGCAGGTGTTATATTGTGTGGGGCAACAACTGCTTTGGCAGGCCCTATTGGCTTTGTCGGTCTGTTATCCGCTCATCTCATCCGGCTTCTGCTTGGACCTGATATGCGTTTTATCATCCCAATGTCAGCAATAGCTGGCGCTGTTGTATTAACATTATCCGATGTTAGTGGTAGAATCATCGGCAGTCCTGGAGAGCTTGAAGCAGGTGTTGTAACTGCTTTTATAGGAGCTCCGTTACTTATACTACTCGCTATGAGAATGAAAGTGCGTTCATTATGAAAAATATAAATAAATCAATTACATTCATTATGGAGGGTAGACTTCGAAGGTGGCGCAGGTGGATCGTGGTTACTAGCTTACTTACGCTACTCGCCTGTATCCTAAGCTGTACAATGCTTTTGCTGGGTAATACCTTGTATTCGGTTCAAGATGTGGTCTCAGCACTTTTGGGTGAACAGATTAGTGGGGTATCCTTTGCAGTCAATACGATCCGTCTGCCTAGGCTGATAGCAGGTCTCTTAGCTGGATTTGCCTTTGGTCTTGCCGGCAACACCTTTCAGACAATGCTACGCAATCCTTTAGCTAATCCAGATGTGATCGGTATAACTGCCGGTTCAAGTGCAGCAGCCCTTGTTTGTATCCTTATCTTTCAGACAAGTAATTTTGTTGTTTCCGTTTCGTCAGTCATTGCAGGTTTGGTTACAGTATCCTTTATATACGCAATGTCCAGAGGGAAGTCATTTTCGATTGGAAGATTAATTCTAGTAGGGATTGGAATACAGGCCATGCTCAGCTCAGTCATATCTTATCTTCTGATGGTGGGAGATCAACAGGATATTCCTACAGCGCTCCGCTGGCTCAGTGGTAGTCTCAATGGCTCTCAGATGAATTCACTCCCGCCACTTGCGATCACAGTATTGATCTGTGCTCCAATCGTAATCGTGTTAGGTAAGCATCTTAGTATTTTAGAGCTAGGGGAACAATCAGCTTCTTCTCTTGGATTAAATACAGACAGGACTCTGATGCTACTTATTTTAAGCTCCGTTTGTTTAATTGCTCTAGCTACTGCGACAACGGGACCGATTGCTTTCGTCGCTTTTCTGTCAGGGCCGATCGCCAAACGATTAGTTGGTGTGGGCTTTTCAAACGTTATTCCAGCAGGTTTAGTTGGTGTGAACTTAGTTTTGGCGGCGGATTTAATTGGACAATTTGCTTTTGATGTCCGCTTTCCAGTGGGTATCATTACCGGTATCTTAGGAGCGCCTTATTTGCTCTATTTACTTATTCGTATGAATCGAAAGGGAAGCTTATAATGAAACGGATACACCAATTTCAAACTGAACAAATCATAGCAGGATACGACAACAAAACGATTCTTCAAGGTGTCACCCTTGAGATTCCTAGTAATCAAATTAGCGTAATTATTGGAGCAAATGCCTGTGGTAAATCTACCCTTCTTAAAACGATGGCAAGATTAATCAAGGCCGAATCAGGAGTCATTAGCTTGGATGGAAAGCTAATCAGCAAATTCCCTCCTAAGCAATTAGCACGGGTTTTGGGGCTGCTTCCGCAATCACCTATTGTGCCTGAGGGCATATCTGTTGCTGATTTGGTTGGACGTGGAAGATTTCCTCACCAGTCCATACTCAAAGGCTGGACTAAGGGGGATTATGAAGCTGTTGCTGAAGCTATGGATATTATGAATATCACAGAGCTTGCAGACCGAAATATAGACGAGTTATCTGGAGGACAAAGACAACGTGTGTGGATTGCTATGGCTCTGGCACAGCAAACAGACATTTTGTTTTTAGATGAGCCGACAACATTTTTAGATATCACTTATCAGGTAGAGATCCTAGATCTGCTCACCGACCTGAACCGAAAACACGGCACAACAATTGTGATGGTTCTACATGATATTAACCTGTCGGCTCGTTACGCAGATCATATCTTTGCCCTGCGTCAGGGGGAGCTTGTGGCTGAAGGAGAACCATCTGAGGTCATTACCAGTGCATTGGTTAAAGACATATTTGGTCTCAATTGCATGGTGATTAAAGACCCTGTTTCTGGTTCTCCACTAGTGATTCCTAAAGGAAGGCATCATGCTAATGATGGGCAAGGAGATAAGTAACACAACAGAAACAATTTTTACAGAGGGAATGCTTAATGAAAGTATACTAAGTTACTGACTCATTTGCCCGCCATCAACGGTATAGATGGATTGTGTAACATAGGATGCATCGTCAGATAACAGGAACAAAGCTACATTGGCAACTTCCTCTGCCTCTCCATATCTTCCCATAGGTACGGCAGCGCTGAACGCTTGTTTAGCTCCTTCAGCATCTTCAGGAACAGTGTTCTTTTCAATTTGGCGCATCATACGTGTATTAATTACACCTGGAGCCAAGGCATTAACTCTAACGTTGTGAGGAGCTACCTCTAGAGCAACAACTTTAGTCATCCCAATTACGGCATGCTTAGAGCTGTTGTAGCCTACGAAGCCTGGTGACCCGATCAAGCCTGCTCCGGAGGCCGTATTGACGATACTTCCGTAGCCCTGTTTTTTCATTACTGGAACAACGTATTTTAAGCCAAAGAAAACACCTTTTACGTTAATGTTTAAAACAAGCTCAAACGTCTCGGTAGGATAATCTTCAACATTGGCTGTTATACCCTCGATTCCAGCATTGTTGAAGAAGCCATCAATTTTTCCGAATTTATTAACTGTAGTGTCTACGTATGCTTTAACCTCATCCTCATTTGCTACATTAGCTTGCAAAGCAAGTGCATTGGAGTCATTTAGTCTCATTTCAGAAATAACCTCTTGAACCGCTTCTAGCTTCAAATCTACAAGAGCAAGCTTTGCTCCTTGTTCTGCAAGCTTTTTCGCTGTTACTTTACCAATCCCTCCAGCAGCTCCTGTAATAATAACCACTTTATCTTCAAATTTTCCCATAATCATTTCCTCCCTAGAGAAGTATTACTAATTTGAGCTTCACGGATTAGGTTGTACAATTAGTGCGTTGTATATTCTCCATGAAGTGTTCTTTCAGCATAGTTTTAAATCTCTAAGAGTGGTAAAATAAAGAATAATTAAAAAGATAGTGTGCTCGCCAGATACAAAAATTAACTGGTATCTATCGGATTAACATTTTGTGAGATGACTTACTAATATGAAGCATTGTCAACGCCACCTTCTGTTGTTACCGCAAACTAAAAATCTGTTAAGATTTATCGCTTCAATGTATATCTCTGAGATCGACAGGTTTGCCTGTAAGACTGTCCTCAAACATATCAATAATAACTAAGAAATGCTCTGCTTCTCGGAAAACATGATCAGCTAAAAGAGGATGAATAATGCTTTTAATTTTGCAGGCATCAATTAAATCACGTGCTGTTTTCTTGAAATCACGAAGCGACTTAACCGAAACTCTGTTCTGATCAAGAAACTGATCTAGCAGTGGTACAGTTTGGGATTGAGGGCGCATTGAGCTAAGATCCTGAGCTTGGAAAAGTAGTTGGTCAAACTCTTCGCTAAAATGATTGGCTTGCTCTACAAGTCTTCTCTCAGAAGGGTCTAATAAATGACTGATAAACTTTGCATGATCAGCCATTATTTTTAGAAAAAATACATTCTCATCAATAATTGCATCTGGTAGAGGCTCCATGCGTCCCATATTTAACTCCATTAATCGATTCCTAAAATAATTCGCTTCCCTACTTACATGATCGACCAACAAAGGGAAATTATTAGCGCCAGGGAGCTTACATTGCAAAATTAAGCCAAGGACTTTTCTCTTGAAAACCCAAATGTAAGAAGCGGCACTATAGACTTCTTCATTAAACTGTCTAATCACCTGAGCGTCTGTTCCCTCTGTAAATGTATTGGCTCGGTTTTCAATGGACTCAAAAATAGCATAAAATTGCTCTGCTTCATTAATTAATTGAGTATCTTCACATCTGAATCCTAGTTTAAGGAATAGAGAGTGCTCTTTCATTATTCTTGACCAAAATCGTACCTCTTCTAGTGATCGCTCGACAAACTCGTTTGACAAAGGTTTTTCCTCCTTTGGTTTGGTTCCTTTCCCATACCATATGTGAGTATGCTAGGACATTATGTCTATTTAATTATGTATGAGTGTATTGGTATAGGAGGAGATTTTTAAATCCAAATTAAGGAGAGTACAATGAAGGATTATATTAAAAAATACAGATTATTCTTATATATATTACTGCCATTTGTTCTTAGTTTTTTAATAAACAGTTTTATAGAATTGATAGTTCCTGTTTACATTTTATTAATTTGGCCATTATGCATATCCTTTGTAATATATTGGTTTTGGGTGGGTAAACAATTTGCAAAAGTAAAGTTCAACAAGATTAAAAGTTTTATTATAGGAAATGTATGGTGGGGGATATCAGTTGGACTATACTATTGGCAATTTATTATATTAGATGATTCTAATAGAAATCTGTTTTTGGCGGCATTATCTCAATATTATGCGTTGTTTATCTTACCAATTGCACATAGAATAATAGCCTTATTTTCAAATGTTTTTGACTTTACTCAAAGTATTATTCTATCTTACATAATAATGATTGTTATTTTTACACTAGGGTTTGTTTTTCAGCTTGTTAGAATGAAAATTAATGAAAGCAATACTGTAAGCCATTAAGTCAAATTGTAAGGGGTTATCTGATGAGTTTATTCATAAAAGTTAGATTAGCAAAAAAAGAAGATGTAGATCAACTAGTTAAAATGAGATGGGATTTTACAAACGAACACAGACAGATTCCGGTTGAAGATAAAGAGTACGATGCATTCTATGATGAATGTAAGTCATTTTTGTTAGAGGCAATTCATAATGGCAGGTGGTTTATATGGGTTGCTGAAACTGAAGAACAGATCGTTTCTCATATTTATATTGAGCTTATTAATAAGGTTCCTAGACCAGGTAGGAAGACAAACCCGTTTACATACATGACAAACGTTTATACTTTGCCGGAATACAGAGGTAAGGGAATAGGAAGTCAGTTGCTTCAGGAAATTGAGAGCTGGTCAAAGGATAATGAATATAAATTTATTATTGTTTGGCCAAGTGATGAGAGTATAGATTTTTATAAAAGAAACGGATATAAGTTATGCAATGATCCGATGGAATTAGTAATAGAATAGAGGGATAAGTATGAACGATCAACAGCTTTCCTGAACTATTAACGGAATGATTTATCGGATAATTAAAGAGAGGGGATATTTATGGAACTTTATGAAATTAATCAAAAATTAAGAGAAACTAGAGACGAATTACTCGAAACTCTTAAGGGATTGAATGCAGATCAATTAAATAAACGCAAAGACCCAAACACTTGGAGCATTAGTCAAATATGTGAACACCTATGTAAGACAGAAGAATTGTATGTCATTGCCATAAAGAAGGGATTAAGTAGGAAAGAGGATTCGTTCATAGAAAAAAAATCATTAGACTTTCTACTTGATAGAAGTACGAAGTTAGAAGCTCCAGACATTGCTAAACCAACGGATGCTTATTTAGAATATGATGATATCATCAAAAAATTGAGCAACTCAAGACTGAAGTTACATGAATTATTAAACACAGTAGAGGATCCATCAATCTTAAGTAGAAGACATTTTGTACACCCTGTCTTTAGAGAAATGTTATTAATTGAATGGGTTAGGTCGCTGTACTTACATGAACAAAGACATATGAAGCAAATTAATGAAATTAAGGATCGTTTACCATAAGAGGAAACGAATCTTGAAAAAGCTGCTGTTGAAGCCGAAGGAATGTTAAGAATCAAGCCAAATAGAAGTATGTAGAATGATATAATAATAAATGAGTGAATTTTCAGTATACAAAAAGTATAGTTAATATTCCCATTTTTGTGTATAATGATTTTGTATAAAAACACAAATTTAATAAAGGGGGAGACTGGCTTGTCTAAAAAGTGGTTATTTATCCTGATCGCAATCTTGGCTGTTGTAAGCGGTTGCGGGCAGACAACCGGTAGTGGAGAGGATACGATTAAGCTTGGCATTACTCAGTATGTGGAGCATCCTTCTCTTGATGCGGCACGTGAAGGATTTATAGAGGCTCTAGCAGATCATGGTTATGTTGAAGGGGAAAATCTAACGATTGACCTACAAAATGCCCAAACCAATAGTGGAACAAATGCAACGATCGCTCAGCAGTTTGCTTCAGGAGATTATGACCTGATTTTGGCGATTGCTACACCAAGTGCTCAGGCGGTAGTGACACAGGTACGTGACACTGGAAAAGATACACCGATTTTCTTTACCGCAATTACCGATCCTGTTGCTGCTGGTCTAATTGAAAGCTTTGAAGAGCCGGGATCGAACGTTACAGGTACGTCAGATACTCACCCTGATGCCGTTTCAAATGTGCTAAAAGCAGCTAAAGAAATGTTCCCGCAAGCAGAAAAGGTTGGAATCATCTATGACGCGGGGGAGGATAACTCTGTTGAAAACGTAGCACAAGCAAAAGAAGTGTTGAATGAGCTCGGATTGGAAGCGGTGGAGAAAACGGCTACAGACCCGAACGGAGTCAGTACGGCTGCGAATTCACTTATCGGTGAAGCTGATGTGATCTACATTCCTTTAGATAACCTTGTTGTTAGTAATCTAGAGTCTGTAGGTATGGTTGCCCAGGAAAATGGCATCCCGATATTTGTCGGTGAAGGCGATTCTGTGGAAAGAGCCGGAGGAGGATTTGTAGGCTACGGCTTCAAATATTTTGATTTAGGCTACCAAACAGGAGAAATGGCTGTAAAGGTGATCAAAGATGGAGTTAATCCAGCGGATATTCCGGCAGAACGTCCATCTACTTTAGGGTTATATGTAAACTATAAAAATGCTGAAGCACAAGGCATTAGTAACAGTAAGGACCTTATCCGAAATCTACCTGAGGAGCTAAGACAAAACCTAGTTGAGTTTGAGTGAACTACCCACCACATAACACCAAAGGTATTTGAAGTGGGGGCTTCCAACTGATGAATAGCTTGGAATTTTTTCAGTGAAGTTTGGCATTTAACTTGCGACCGTGTAGGCAACCCTTATTCACTGTGGATGATTCACACATCCATTATCCCTACTTGCCCATGGATGGGCTGGCATCAGCGTTCGCCCAGGATGGGCGGTTCTTAGCTGATGTTCCTCTTTCTTTATCAGTTTGGGAGTACATGGTTAAGGTTCTAATTACCTTGAACATTTTACGCACAGAAGGTTCCTATTTCTTCTCTGTGCAACCTCATATGTTCAGTTTTCAAAGAACATATGTTTCATTATAGCGCATGTGTTTGTGTTTTGCTATACAAAAAAGGTGATTCATCTCCCACCTAAAGCTTCACTTTTGAGGAAGGAGTCTTCTCACCTAATGAATAGATAAAAAACTGGCCATGGGGGTCATATCCTGTGGCTTTTTTCCTAACATCACGGAACAAAGGAGGGTTAAGATGGCACAGCTCTATGGAGCCATTGAAATTGGACTTATTTTTGCCATTATGGCATTAGGTGTATATATTACTTTTCGTATTCTTAATTTTCCTGATCTGACGGTAGACGGGAGCTTTACCTCTGGAGGTGCAGTAGCAGCCGTTATGATTGTATCGGGGGTTTCACCGCTTTTATCTACTTTTAGTGCCCTAATAGTTGGCTTTATCTTCGGTTGCTTTACCGGTATCATCCATACGAAAGGAAAAATCAATGGGCTTCTGGCAGGGATTCTTGCCATGATTGCTCTGTATTCGATCAATTTGAGGATCATGGGACGACCTAATGTGGCATTGATTTCAGAAGAAACACTGAAGCAGCAGGTCAAAGGCTTTTTCAGCGATTATCTCCCTTTTTTGGCTAGGTTTGATCTAATTATCGCCATGGCCCTGGTTGTGCTCTTGATCAAGCTGGCTTTAGACTGGTTTCTAAAAACTGAAATTGGGATGGCCATACGTGCAACAGGGGATAACCAACGTATGATTCGCAGCTATACAGTAAACACAGATATTTCAATTATCCTGGGAGTAGGGCTATCCAACGGACTTGTTGCCCTATCAGGGGCGCTCTTTGCTCAGTACCAAGGAAATGCAAATGCTACGATGGGAGTTGGGATGATCATTATTGGCCTCGCTTCCGTTATTATTGGGGAGGCTATTTTTGGCACTAAAACACTCCGCCGAGTTACAATGGCTGTCGCAGGTGGTTCGATTATTTACTATTTTGCGGTTTCTTTGGCTCTAAGACTAGGGTTAAATGCTTCAGATTTGCGTTTAATAACAGCCATCATAGTTATTTTTGCTCTAGTTGCTCCTCAAATCATGAAAGCACTTCATGAAAAACGAAAAAGGGCTATCCGTCAGCAACAGGCTGATCAGGTAAGAGAAGAGATAAAGTCATAAGAGGGGGATAAAAGCATGCTTCGACTTCAAAAAATCCAGAAAATATTTAATGAGGGAACCACAGATCAAAAAATTGCTTTACAGGCTATTGACCTTCACTTAGAGCCCGGAGATTTTGTTACAGTAATAGGTAGCAACGGAGCGGGAAAATCTACTTTGATGAATATCATCTCAGGGGTTATGATTCCCGATATTGGAACGATTGAAATCGATGGGAAGAGAGTCAATCATCTAAAAGAGCATCAACGTGCCCCTATGATAGGACGAGTTTTCCAGGATCCAATGGCTGGAACAGCACCGAATATGACTATTGAGGAGAACTTGGCACTCGCCTATTCTAGGGATAAGAGAAGAACGCTTAGAAGTGGAATTAATAAACAGAGAAGAACTTTATTCCGTGAAGCGCTTGAATCGCTGAATCTTGGACTTGAGAACCGCTTATCTGCTAAGGTTGGCTTGCTTTCAGGTGGTGAGCGTCAGGCGCTGAGCTTGTTAATGGCCACGTTTACAAAACCCAAAATGCTGCTGCTTGATGAACATACGGCAGCTCTTGACCCTGCAAGAGCAGAGCTTATTACAAGTCTCACACAGGAGATCATTAAAGATGGAAATCTTACGGCAATTATGGTCACACATAATATGCAGCAGGCTTTGGATCTGGGGAATCGGCTAATCATGATGGACCATGGTAGAATTATATTAGAGGTACAGCACGAAGAAAAGGAACAGTTGACTATAGATAAGCTACTCGCAGAATTCAAACGCCTTCGTGGAGAGACGTTTGCCAGTGACAAAGCAATATTAGGGTAAGATTTAATGAGAAGCATCCCAAATATCACGTTAAGGTGGATTGGGGTGCTTGCTTAAAGCGAAGTCAATTTTTTATTGTAGGCTATACTTCTAGCAAAGTAAATTTTTCTTAACAGAAAGGCGATAGTGCTATGTTTTTTCTTCAAATGTCAGGGTTTCCTGGTTCAGGTAAGTCTACTCTTTCAAGAGAAATAGCTAAACGAACGGGTGCCCTTATTATTGACCACGACATTACAAAGTCAGCTATGATAAAATCCTTAGGAAGCATGAAGCTTGATTCAAAAGATTTAGGGAAAGTATCTTATGAAGTGGATTGGGCATACATAGAATTTTACTTATCTCAAGGTTATGATGTCATTTTAGATAGTCCTTGTCTTTATTCTGAGATGATAGAGAAAGGTCTATATTTAAGCAGAAAGTATCAGGCAAGATACAAGTACGTAGAATGCTACCTAAATGATTATTCAGAGATCAGTTACAGACTTCGAAATAGATCTCGTATGGCTAGCCAAATCTCTGAGGCTCACAAAGAATCATTTAATCATTTTATTGATGCTAGTAAAAGACCATCTGATCACAAATATCTCATTGTTGATACTTCTAATCCGTTAGAGGTGTATTTTGATGAAGTTATCTGTTATTTAGATGAAGTATAGAAATTTAAGATGAAATGGAGAATGCTTTATATTCCGTAAATTAGGTTAAAATGTAAGTTTCAACTAAGTAACTTGAGTGTGATATACTGTTAATGAGGTGATTCTAAAATGCTTAAAGATGATGTTAAAAGAATAATTGATACACTTCCAGAAGACTGTTCAATTGAGGATATCCAGTATACCTTGTATGTTCACTCAAAAATTGAAAAGGGTCAAAGAGATATTGATCAGAACAATGTTTTGACTCAAGATCAAGTTAAAGAAAGGATGGATAAATGGCTGGGGCAAAACGATCAATAATTTGGACGGTATCTGCATTTAAAGATCTCCAGAATATCGTTGAGTTTATTTCTCAAGATTCTACTTATTATGGACTAGCTTTCTATGATGATATTATGAATAAAGCTCAAAGCCTAATAGACTTTCCACAAAGAGGGAGGATAGTTCCAGAGATGGATGATCCTAATTTGAGGGAAGTTTTTGTGCATAGATATAGATTAATTTATCAAATACATCCCAGCAATATAATTATTAAAACTATTGTTCACGGAGCAAGAGATATTTTTCAAATTGATGATAGATAAATTGCATAAAGAGAGGTATGACCATGCCCTGGCCAATGGTACACTTTTTAGTTTCAGAAAATTTATACAATGGAAATCCTAGTCCCAATCTCCTTTTAGGAAGCATTGCACCTGATGCCATTCATATGAGAGGAGAGATATCTAGACAAGAAAAAGGTATAACACATCTTGTACATAATGACCAGTTTCCTGCAGTAGAAGTAATCCTAGACACATTACATACATACTTGGAGCAAAAATCAGAGCAAGAGTGGAGAGGTTTTATAATAGGTTACTTTTCTCATGTTTATACGGATGTAATGTGGACGAATACCGTTTACGAGGACTTTGAGAATAATTTTAACGGAGATAAAATGGATCTTCGGAGGATATACAGACAAGAAGTTAGCCAATTAGAATTCGATCTGATGAAGTCCTCGAGGAACAGAAAAGTTACTGGATTTACTTCCAAAGGCTAATGGATACACCATCCATCCTTTTGTTAAACAACTTGAAGTGAAACATTACAGGGATAACAAGCTACAGTGGCTACTAGACAAAAATAATGAACCTCATATTTCTACTACATACTTCATACAAGACAAGATAATACACTTTATAAATGAGACTGCAAGAGAACTTAAAGAATTAGTATGGCTGGATTCAAATAAATAAAAATAAAATATGTAGAAGAATAGCAAATAGATGTAAACGTTGATAACCAAATAATAAATCAAAATGCCTCGTATCAATAAATTCAGGGGGCTGAAGCTTCGAAAGCGCAATATATGCAGGTTATTTTTAGGAGTTTGAAAGGAGTATTTTTATTATGATCTCAGTATTGCTGACATTACTGTTAAAGCGTTCTTCCAGCATAAAGTTCACCGAGGAGGAAATTGTAGCTTATGACAAGCTATTAACTGCGATTGGTGAAGGAAAGCTGATCACATATGACTTGAACTACCCCAAATACCGATTTCTGCAGTATGCTACATCTAAAAAAGAATATGTGCTACACGGGTCTAACAATCCAGATATTCATGAGTTTGAGCCTCGAAGACAAACTTTATATAATAACGAGTGGACGAAGGCTGTCTTTGCCACAACAGATTCAAATTGGGCCATTTTCTATGCAGTATTTAATCGTAGTCAATTAATCGGAAACTTTCGGAACGGGTGCATTATTAGAGGAAAGAGTAAATTTCATTATTTTTCTTTAAACGAATCTACGATGAAGCGTGACCCTTGGACTGATGGTGTGGTGTATCTTCTGCCAAAAGACACGTTCACTCATTCTGGTCAGGGAAAAATACAATTTGATGAGTGGATAAGCGAGGAGCCTGTCAAGCCTGTAGGAAGGCTAGCTATTGATTTAAATGATTTTACCTATAAAAATAAAGTCGCAGTACATAAAGATAACGAATCTATGGTAAAGACATGGTTATTGTATAAAGCTAGAATTCTAGTTGGTAGCTTGAAAAAAGTAAAAGTAGATCAAGTCTCAAGTTAAACTTCTTTAGAAAAATAAAAGGTAAAGGAATTAGATGATGAAAATATACAACAAAGTAATTCGTGATAATATTCCAGAGATCATTATGAAAAATGGCATGAAGTACGAAATACGAGAGTTAGATGACCAAACATTTCTAGAAGGACTTAAAGAGAAGTTAAATGAGGAAATCGATGAGTTTAAAGCGGAAGAAGATGTTGAAGAATTAGCAGATCTTCTAGAGGTTGTTTTTGCTATCGCTAGATTAAAAGGTGTTTCAAAAGACCAGTTGGAAGAGATACAAAAAAAGAAGGAAGTTACAAATGGGGGCTTTCACAAAAACTTATTTTTGGTTAAAACATATGAGTAAAGTAGAGATAAGAATACCTAAACTTGAGGACATTATGGATATACATCGTTTATTTCGCGTTGTCATTGAGGATACTTTCAATAAGGAAGGTTTATCATATTTAAAAGAAGATATTGAAATGGAAATAGACTCTAAGATTAAGTATCTAGACCAATCTCTGAAAAGGAATGGAGAGAGCAGATTCTTTTTGCTAGCTGTTAATGAAGATAAGATTATTGGGACAATTGAATACGGTCCATCTAGTCAGTTAATTAATGAGCTTACAAAGGGTGAGTTAAAGACTATTGTTGAAATGGGGACGGTATTTGTTGATCCTACACAGCAGCGAAATGGAATAGGACGTATGCTTTTTCGTGCATTACTTCTATCGATGAGAGCTAATGGAATAGATGAATTTTGTCTTGATAGCGGCTACAGGAGTGCACAGAAATATTGGACTAAGAAGCTTGGTCAGCCGGATTTTGTTTATAAGAGTTACTGGGGTGACGAGAACGATCATATGATTTGGAGAAGAAAGACAATTGATATTTTAGATGAGGGTACCAAAGGTGAATAAACCTAAAACCATAAATACCAGGAGTGGGAAAAGCAATGAATATAATACTAAGAATAGCTTGAGCATATTAAGTTGGAATTAGCAAATGAAATGCGTAAAGGCTTACTAGAAAGGTGTACTGACTTGCAGAATAATACATATATCGAAATCATTAGACCATCAGAGTATGTAAACTACTTAAGAAAATACTATATCATGATTAATGATTTTAATCATGGTACGATTGGTATCGATGAAACAGTAAAGGTAGAACTTGAACCAGGGGATTATGAAATTTACTTGAAGATCGACTGGTGTCAAAGTAATCATTTGAAATTTACCATTCATGAAGGAGACAGACTCATTTTTAACTGTGGATGTATGGTACAAGGGAAGAGTATTTGGAATCCGCTTAAGCTGTATTACTATACTTTTATTAAGAAGGAGGAGTATCTCTTTATTAGGAGGGACGAGAATAACAACAAGTGGGAATAGAAATATCCTGCCTTGAAAATGATTACAGTTATTAAACAAAGAAATTTGTATTACATTTATAAATATTACTAAGGTGAGAACGATCATATGTTTTGGGGAAGAAAGACAGTTGATATTCCTATTGAAAAGAAAAGCAATGTCGCTAAATTACAATTTTATGTTTGCATATAAAAAAATCTATCTTTATAGAAGAATTGGGTGGTTTTTAATAAATGCCAACTTTTTTATGCTTTTGTATACACTTCTAGATTTCCTTGAAGAATTAGAAACAAGAACAATAAATTCTAGAAGTAGATTCCATTTGATAATTTCAAGAGCAATTGCTTTCTTTGCTATCTTATTGGTTGTTATATTTATAGTTCTTTTACTCTCACTATTAATATACGTTTTCTTGTCGAGATTTTATGAAAATATAAATTTTAATTTTAATAAGTTACTAAATCCAATATTGCTAGTGACATTATTATTAATAGTACCTTTTTATACGAATTATAAAAATAAACTTTTAATATACTGTAGATTTTTCAAAAAATTGCTGGATATTGCTATATTAATTGCCTATGAATACAAAGGATCAAAACTTTTTTTTGAAATTATTATATTTGCTACTTTTGTTGTTTCTTGTATGTTTTTAACATTGAATTCTTTTTATATTTACTTTGATGATTTTCTTCTTGAAAATATATTTGGTGGGATAGAAGAAAAACTACTGGTTTTATTATTGTTTTTGTTTTCAGGTGCTTACTTTTCTTTGAGAATATTCTTTTTACCAGACAACAATTTGCGAGATAAATTTATTAAAGTGAAAAGTGAATTTAAATTATGGCTAATTGTATTTTTATCAACAACTGCATACCTATCAATTAGCTTATTTAATAACCCAGGAATGATGGAAATTATTTATTTTAGTTCTGCATTTCTAGTTTCTATGGTCAGAATCATTTCTACATACAAAGAACTTAGTAAATCAATTGATGAATACTTAGAGCAACTATCATTTGAAGAACATTATAAGTAATTTTAATGGGCACAACATATTGAATTGTGCTGATTTTCATTGTTTGTTGAAATGCCTTAGGGGATTTTCAAACAGTTGTTTGTATCAGTGCAGTATAATAATGATAAGGAATGTGAACTAATTAAATGTTCTCTAAATCAAGGATATTAAGACATAGCTTTCTTTTATAAATACATTTATTCTTCTGCCTGTGCCCATCAAATAGGGAACCCAACTGCAAGTAGTAGTTTAAAAAGAAATCCAGACGCAGATATCTTCAAACTGTATGATCTAGTATACTCTAGAGCTTCAAATCTTGAGTGGCTTGATGAAAGAGAATACACACAAGGTGAAGAGGTAGTGGAGATTAAACAGCAAAGAAACAGCCGCTTCTTTTTCCTGAATGGACATGCAAGTAAACTGCCAAAAGGAACGAAGGTCTCCTCCACTTACTTTAAAGGTAGTGATCGAGTTACCTTGCCCAGGTGGAGGGATAAGGATAATCGAAGACAAACAAAAAAGCAATGCAAACATTCATTTACATTACTTCCTGTTACAATTCATTTTCAATTAAACACGCTCAACTTTACCAGATTTAAGTGCTCTAGCACTTACGTAAACACGCTTAGGCTTACCGTCAACAAGGATTCTTACCTTTTGAACGTTAACGCCCCATTTACGTTTTGTTTTATTTTCAGCGTGACTTCTTTTGTTACCTGCTTTTGCACGCTTTCCTGTGATATAACATACGCGAGCCATGATTCCACCTCCTATAACCGATCTGAGATGTCTGAGATGAAAGAATTTGTCTATGTTCCATCCTCGAACTTTTATAAATACCTAAATAATAGTAGCACATCAGTATTTAAATTGCAATGTTGATTCTAAGATAATTAATAGATGATGCAACTAAAATAACGGTTATAAGTCAGCACTCTAAAAGTGTAAGAAGGTTAATATGCTTAAAAATATTAAAATTAAAGCTCGTAGTATTTATAATGTAGGTAAGCAGTATCATCAAACCAATTTTGCTTTCACACAAACATCCTATTAGTACTAACAAAATAATTAAGAAAAAAAACAATATTTTGCAAAAAAAATGTTTACATTTTATTTCCATTTGCAATACAATGTACTTGCAAGAAAAAACAAATACAAAAAGGAGGAATATCGAATATTTTAAAAATAGTTTCATAACAACAAGATGATTTATCTTCAAGAAAATAAATACTCATGATGATAATTCATGAAATGTAAAGGTGGTTATTTATATGAAGATAATAAGAAATGTTGTTTTAATGACTACGCTGATTTTATTAATTAGTATTACTTTGATGAACAGTTCTCTTGCTAATGATACTTCAACTGATGAAGTGACACTTGTTAGGGCTGAGCTTAATGAAGATACTATTTCCTCTGCAATTCAATTTAGAGAGCTTCATGGAATAGATAGCTCAGATGATTTTGTCAGAAACCTAATAGAGTCTAATTATCTGTACACAGAATTAGAGCAGCTTTTAGGATTTCCACTAACTAATGAAGAAATGGAAATAATATCTCAGAGAAATAAGCAACAAGAGGATTCAAATATTATCAGAGAATTTGTTGAACAAAACTATAATGATATCTACGCTGGATCCTTTTTTAATTCAAAGGATGGAAGCACTACAATCTTTCTAACAGAGATTACAAACATTGAGTTTAATCAAAATATAGATTATAATGACGTGACATTCGAAAAGGTTGATTATTCTTTAAATCAGCTAGTAGAAGTAAGGGATAGGCTAACTGAAAATGCAGAAAAGTTAGCTGAAATGAATGTTAATCTCTATTCAATAGATGAAGGGTCAAATAGAGTTATAGTTTATAGCGGTTTTGATGATGAAGTTGATATGGATAAAATTGGTCAAATTGTAGACTTGGATAAAATAACATTTAAAAAAGCAAATTTTAAACCTTTGAACAGTTTTGATTTAGAGCTTGGTGAGCATATTCAAGGTAGATCAGGGTTGAGGCGTTCTCAATGTTCAAGTGGTTTTTTTGCACAAAACAATTCAAGTCAAGATGTTCTCGTAACAGCTGGCCACTGTAATAGGATTTCAATTCCTATGTCTTGGTATAGAGGTAATTCGACTGATGACTTCATAGGGAATTTTCATTCTAAAGTTGTGGGAGAGTTTATATATGCAGACTCCTCTACTATATTATTGACAAATAACGTCAATATTCAACCTAGGATTGGATCATTTAATTTAACTAGTATTAATAATACTAGTGAAGGTTTAGGTAATACAATATACTATAAAGGATATGTATCAGGCGCAAATTTTGGTTCATACAACGGTGGGGTATGTATTCTATCAGGCACTCATCCAGATCCTGATGTTGGGAATATATGTGATCAAGGAATGGTTAGTAATACTTTTCCCTCTCAAGGAGATAGTGGCGGTGTGGTATTTACAGTTCCAATTGGTGCAAGATTACATGGGACTGTAACTGGGGGATTAGATACAAATAATGATGGAGTTTTTGACACATTAGTTTATTCGAAGATAGGAAATATAGTTAGTGAACTCAACTTAAGCGGAATATATATAGTTCAGTAATTTTTTTGCTAAATTTCACTAATGCATCCAAGTCTATTTTTAGACTTGGATGTCCAATTTTTACAAAACTTAATTGGAGGTCAGTATGCTTAAAAAGATACTAACATACATAACACTTCTTATATGTTTCTTACTTACCATTAATCTTTTCGGATGGCTACATATAAACACCTCTAGCATATCCTTTCACCCTTTTTTTCCCATAGGAGGATCAAGACAACTAATGCACTATGTTGCAGCTGCAATTCAATTTTTACTTCCTGTCATCTTGGGAGCCGTGTTAGGTTCTGTCCATGTATGGCGATTGTATAAACGTGATGGAGAATGGAACTTTAACTGGATTTTATTTTTGATTGTTGTCCCCCCTTTATTATTCATAGGGCTAATGAGTGTTTTGGGAAATCATTTGAATTACTACCCTACTTCATTACAGCCAGTGATAAACATAATTATACCTTTTCGAATTGTAGGACGGGAAATCGTCGATTATGCAAGCATTATTGCAGGATTTGTCTTCATGCTCTGCTTTTTTAAGAGGGAAACTTTTAAAAACAAGGATGTTGTAGTAAAATGAGACGTAACGATTTGAAAACTCTCGTTAGGGGGCTGGAATATGAGTGTGGAGATATCTACAGGATTAGGTCATATTGATGTATCCGTTGAAGTGATTGCTACATTAGCTGGCGGAGCGGCGTTAGACTGCTATGGGCTAGTAGGAATGGCTTCACGTCAACAGTTAAAGGATGGGATTACCGAGCTACTTGGTAAGGACAATCTTAGTAAGGGTGTTGTCGTTCGTGAGGATGAAGAAGGCATCCATGTGGATATGTACATTATCGTAAGCTACGGAACCAAGATTTCTGAGGTGGCTCACAATGTACAATCGAAGGTGAAATACACGTTAGAACAAACGGTTGGTTTAGACGTATCAACAGTGAATATTTTTGTTCAAGGAGTTCGTGTGATTCAGCCTTAGAGCTGTTTGTAGGATTGATTGTCACAACAAGTAGTTAGGAGGATCTTAGTATAGTGAAGCATCTTAAAGTTGATGGGCTATTGTTTGCTCAAATGATTCGTGAAGGGGCAAAAAACTTAACTAAACATGTCAAGGTGGTTGACTCCTTGAATGTGTTTCCTGTTCCAGATGGAGATACAGGGACGAACATGAATCTTTCATTTACTTCTGGTGTGAATGAAATGAATAAGGTGACGTCTGCCGATATCTCTGCGGTAACGAAAGCGCTTTCCAGAGGGCTTTTGATGGGGGCAAGAGGGAATTCAGGTGTTATTTTATCTCAGCTTTTTCGCGGCTTTTCCAAAAATGTTGAGACTGAGCGTGAGCTGAATGCGAAGCAGTTTGCTGTAGCGTTGAAAAAAGGGGTGGAAACAGCGTATAAGGCTGTGATGAAGCCTGTTGAAGGGACAATCCTTACCGTTTCGAAGGATGCCGCCAATGCTGCTGAAAAAATAGTAAAACAGACAGATGACATTATGGTCGTGATGGAGACAGTTCTCCAAGAGGCGAAGGATTCCCTAAAGCGTACTCCAGATTTATTACCTATCCTGAAACAGGTGGGAGTAGTGGATTCTGGTGGTCAAGGATTAGTCTACGTCTATGAAGGATTTATGGCTGCTCTTAAAGGGGAAACCATTGATGATGAATCCTCTGTTGCTCCAGCACAAGGCTACGATGTGAAGGAGAATAAAGAGGAGCATGTTCGCGACGAGGTTGCGGAAATGATGGCAGCTGGCGTTCTATCTGTAGAGGATATAGAGTTCGGCTACTGTACGGAATTTATGATTAAGCTTGACGCTAAAAGGAAGTCCTATTTTAACGAAGCTCATTTTAGAGGGCAGATGAATCAGTTTGGAGATTCCCTACTGGTTATTTCTGATGATGAGCTAGTGAAGGTACATATCCATGCGGAGGAGCTATCTAAGGTCATGGAGCTTGCTCAAAGCTACGGTGGCTTAATGAATATTAAAATTGAGAACATGCGTGAGCAGTTCTTAAGTATCGCGGAAGCTCAGGATGGACAGCCTGCCGAGCAACAAAGTACAGCAAGTACCGCGGCGGCTCAAGAGGCAAAGGACTATGGGTTAATAGCGGTTGCCATGGGTGATGGCATAGGAAAAATGTTCAAGGGCTTAGGGGTTGATGTGGTCATCCAAGGTGGTCAAACGATGAACCCTAGCACAGAGGATTTTGTGAAGGCGATAGAGCAACTAAACGCAAAAGAAATTATAATTCTTCCTAACAATAGTAATATTATTTTGGCTGCTGAACAGTCTGCTGATCTAGTGGATGCCTCTGTTACAGTTATTCCTACTAAAAATGTACCACAGGCGATGACCGCTTTATTGCATTTTAATCCTGATGTAAGCATTGATGTGAATCAGAAGCGAATGCTTGATGCGAAAAATCATATTAAATCTGGACAGGTTACGTTTGCTGTCCGAGATACAGAGATTGATGGTGTTCAGATTCGTAAGGATGACTTCATGGGGATTTTCGATGGGAAAATTGTGACCACAGCTCCTGATGCTGACACAACCGTAAAGCAGCTTCTAGAGAAAATGATTGATGATGAAAGCGAAGTTGTCACTGTGATTATTGGTGATGGTGTTGAGGAGGATCAAGCTGAGACTCTTGTGGATGAGCTAGAAGGACAGTTTGATCACGTGGAAATTGAGGTTCATCAAGGTGGACAGCCACTTTATGCTTATATTGTCTCTGTCGAATAAACAAAGTTCGTAGTATAATAGTAAGTAGTAGTAACATTCCTATTTGAGTAGAATAGGAATGTTTGCTATGTGTGCATGTTTATTTATAATTAGGGTAAAAGAGTGGCAGAAGCAGTACAAGTAATGCTTAATTATCATATATTAATTATGATCAGAAGGTGGTGGCTCCATTGAAATATAGAACGGTTTTTGACATTATCGGCCCAATAATGATTGGTCCTTCTAGCTCTCATACAGCTGGTGCAGCAAGAATAGGAAAAGTGGCTAGAAATATCTTTGGTCGAAAGCCTGAGCGGGCAGAGATTACGTTTTATGGTTCTTTTGCTCAGACGTATAAGGGGCATGGTACAGAGGTAGCAACGATAGGAGGAATCCTAGATCTAGATACACATGATGAAGGAATAATCCGAGCTAAGGAGTTAGCCCAGGAACAAGGTATAGATATCAGTGTAAAAACGAGTGAAGAAGAAACAGAGCATCCGAATACAGCGAAGATTAAGCTATTCGATCAGCAAGGAGATATTGAAATAGTAGGAATCTCTATTGGTGGTGGAAATATTGAAATTATTTCTATGAATGGCTTTAATCTTAGACTATCAGGGCATCACCCTGCGTTACTTGTTCTACACGAGGATCGCTACGGGATGATCGCAGCCGTATCAAACATTTTAAGTAAATATCAGGTGAACATCGGCCATATGGAGGTAGCCCGGAAATCAAAGGGCTCTGAAGCTTTAATGGCTATCGAATCAGATCAACAGATTCCCGATGAATTGCTAGAAGAAATTAGACAAATCCCATTTATTCTTACTGTGACAAGATTGCAGGCATAATGGTGCATACTAGAGAAAGGAGGCTATTTCAATGAAAACATTTAAAAATGTCGCAGAGCTATTAACCATATGCCAAGAGGAGCAGAAGAAGATTGCTGATGTGATGATTGAGCAGGAAATTGAGATTTCTGGAAAGTCTAGAGAGGAAATCTGGACACAGATGGAAAAGGCCTTTGAGATCATGGAAAAGGCTGTACACCGTGGAATTACGGAGGATGTGCGCTCTCATAGCGGACTTACAGGGGGAGCGGGCAAAAAGCTCCAAGAGTATATTGCGACTGGAAACTTTCTTTCGGGAGAGACCGTATTAGATGCGGTTAGTAAAGCGATGGCTACCAATGAAGTGAATGCAGCAATGGGAACGATTTGTGCCACACCTACGGCAGGAGCTGCAGGTATCGTACCGGGCTGTTTATTCAGTGTTTCTCAAAAGTTGAATGCAACAAGAGAACAGCAAATTGAGTTTCTATTTACCTCTGGAGCTATTGGCTATGTGATTGCCAATAATGCGTTTATTGCAGGGGCTACAGGAGGTTGTCAAGCTGAGACAGGCTCTGCCTCTGCTATGGCAGCAGCAGCTATTGTAGAGATGGCTGGCGGAACACCAGAGCAATCTTCACATGCGATGGCGATTGCCCTTCAGAATATGCTCGGTTTAGTTTGTGATCCAGTTGCCGGATTAGTGGAAGTACCTTGTGTAAAAAGAAACGCAATTGGTGCATCAATTGCCATGGTTGCAGCAGACATGGCTTTAGCTGGTATAACCTTTATTATTCCAGCCGATGAGGTTATTGATGCGATGTATAAGATCGGAAAGGTTATGCCTCATACATTAAAAGAAACCGCATTGGGGGGATTGGCAGCCACACCAACCGGAAAAGCCCTTGAAGCTAAAGTGTTTGGTGCGAAGCCGAATTGATGTGAAACATCCATTACAGCAGTCCATTACAACATTACAAGGTGTAGGAGAGGAGCGCGCAAGCGACCTCTCCTTATTAGGTGTCCGTACAATCAGTGATTTGCTTCAATACTTTCCCTATAAGCATGAGGATCGCCGGATAAGAGACCTAACAGAAGTGGGACACGAGGAGAAGGTAACCATAGAAGGTCAGATTCACAGTGAGCCTGCTGTGCGTTTTTATGGTCGTAAAAAGTCCAGAATGACCGTCCGTGTGTTAGTGGACAATAGATATTTAGTTACATGTATTCTCTTTAATCGCCATTTTGCCAAGAAGCAATTTACTATAGGGAAAACCGCCTTTTTTACAGGGAAGCTGGACAAGCATAGAATGCAGCTAACCGTACAGGATTACTCTTTTCAGCCTAAGCGTCAGCCTGATGCTGAGCAGGATGCAGGGGGAATTGTTCCCGTGTACACGGTAGGTGAGCATGTTTCAACGAAGTTTTTACATAAGTTAATCGAGCAAGCTCTTCAAAAGTATCAAGATCATATTGTGGAAATCTTGCCTAATGCCCTTATTCAGAAATATAAGCTTATGGAAAGAAGAAATGCGATAAAAGCCATCCATTTACCTCAGGATATGGATGAGTTCAAGCTGGCGAAAAGAAGGATGATTTATGAGGAGTTCTTTTTGTTCCAGTTAAAAATGCACGCTCTACGTCGTACAAAGCGTGAGCAAATTGAAGGGGTAGCTCATCAGATTGATACAGAACAAATTCAGCATTTTCTAAGCAGTCTCCCCTACAAGCTGACCAATGCACAGCAAAACGCTTTACAGGACATTACCAAGGATATGACCTCAACAAGCGCTATGAACCGTCTTTTGCAGGGGGATGTAGGTTCAGGGAAAACGGCAGTTGCTGCTATTGCTTTGTATGCCTCCAATACAGCAGGCTGTCAGGGAGCAATTATGGTTCCTACCGAAATTCTAGCCGAGCAGCATTATCAGTCGATGCAGAGTTTTTTCAAGGATACCTCTGTACAAATTGCTCTGCTAACGGGAAGCAGTAAGGCGAAGGAAAGACGGGAAATCCTTGCTGGCCTTCAAATGGGACTAATCGATATTGTGATTGGGACACACGCCTTAATTCAAGACACGGTTGTATTCTCAAAGCTTGGATTAGTTGTCATCGACGAGCAGCATCGCTTTGGGGTAGAACAGCGGCGTAAATTGCGTCAAAAAGGGACCTCTCCAGATGTTCTATTTATGACAGCTACTCCTATTCCTAGAACTCTTGCCATCACAGCCTTTGGTGATATGGATGTATCTGTGATTGATGAGCTACCAGCGGGCCGGAAACGGATTGAGACATATTGGGTGAAGCCGGATATGTTTGATCGTGCTCTAGATTTTATTAGGAAAGAGCTGGCGGCAGGTAGACAGGCGTATTTCATTTGTCCGTTAATTGAAGAATCGGAAAAGCTTGATGTACAAAATGCGATTGATGTTCATGCACAGCTTACCCAAGCGTTACCACAGTTTAAGGTGGCTCTTTTACATGGCAGACTACATAGTGATGAAAAAGAAACAGTAATGAGAGAGTTTTCTCAGAATGAGGCGCAGCTATTGGTTTCAACAACAGTTGTTGAGGTTGGAGTTAATGTACCCAATGCGACGTTAATGATTGTTCAGGATGCCGATCGATTTGGCTTATCTCAGCTTCATCAGCTACGAGGTAGGGTAGGGCGAGGTGAGCATCAGTCCTACTGTATCTTAATAGCTGATCCAAAGTCTGAGATAGGTATGGAACGCATGAGGATTATGAAGGAAACCAGTGACGGCTTTGAGCTAGCTCAACAGGATTTGGAGCTACGCGGACCAGGGGACTTCTTCGGAACAAAGCAAAGCGGTTTGCCAGAATTTGTCTTTGGAGACATGATTCATGATTATCGGATTCTTGAGATTGCTAGAGATGATGCAGCTAAGCTTGTTCAAAGTGATGCATTCTGGCAGGAGCAAATATATCCGCAGTTGCTAGAGTACCTTGTTCATGAAGGTGTTTTGGATAGTGAAACACTGGACTAAGACAATTTGGGATGCAAATAAAGTGAAATGTACGGAAAGAGAACAAGGATATTAAGAATACCTCCTCGAAGTATTATGAAATAATGTTATGTCTAAAAATAATTACGATAGTAGGGGTCTTAGATCTAAATTATGCCAGAAGTAAAATTATTTATTAATCGGGAGGCATCAACCAATGTTTGAAAGCCTCCTCACACTTTAAAAAGCATAAAAGAGCATTTGTTTTTGGATTGGACTTATAACTCAAATGCTATAGAAGGAAATGCATTAACACTATCAGAGAAAAAAGTAGCATTTGGAGTTGATGAAACAGGGTTACCCACCGATTATTATCGAAAAAGTAAATAGATTACAATATTATATAGCACTTGATATAGCCCATGCCACTGGTAACTATGAAGATTTTATACAAATAGTAGTGGAAGGGCTAGATAGAGTATTTGATCTCTATTTTAAAGTTATTTAGTACTATAATTTCGCACTGTGATGAGACCTCTACTAATGTAAAGCTTAACATTGGTTCATCATTGTATTAAGATCAAGAGTTATAAAAGGAACGAAGAGAATTAGGATTAAGATCACTCTTGAGATTTGGCGGGCTAAGCTACTTCACTTGCTAATCCTTATAAAGGTGGTCTTATTTTATTTATACATGCTCAGCTTTCATTCTGTTGTAAATAAATGGTTTGCTAATTCTATGGATAGTGCTATATACTAGTATTAGTACTTGGTACTAATACTTTGTGTCACAACATATATTTTACTAAGAAAAGTACCATAATAAGTAAATCAAACAAGTAATTTATGAGTAAGAAGATATATGTAAGTTGATGAAGGGCCTCAGATGCTAGGTGGTGACAAGATGGCTAAACGCTCTAAGAAGGAAAGACAGGATCTGCTTCTAGATACATTAAAAAAGAATCCCTTTATGACAGATGAGGAGTTATCTGAGCTGTTTCAGGTCAGTGTCCAAACGATTCGTTTGGATCGTTTAGAAAAAGCAATACCTGAGCTTAGAGAACGAATTAAAACGGTTGCTGAGCAAAATTATGATGAAGTGCGCTCTTTACTGGCTCATGAGGTTATTGGGGAAATTATAGATTTACAGCTTGACCAAAGCGCTATTTCTATATTAGATATCCGATCGGAGCATGTATTTACAAGAAACCAAATCGCACGGGGTCATCATTTGTTTGCTCAAGCTAATTCATTAGCTGTAGCGATTATCAATGATGAGCTCGCTTTAACTGCGTCTGCTGAGATTCGCTTCTTACGTGCGGTAAAACTAGGTGAGCGGGTTGTTGCCAAAGCGAAGGTTGAAGAAAAAGCAGAGGATCGGACAAAGGTGCAGGTAGAATCCTATATTGGGGAAGAATTAGTTTTTTCAGGTCGCTTCATCGTTTTCCGTAGTGATCATCAAAGAACCTAAAATTAAGGAGCTGGCAGCTACAATGAAAATTGCTCTGGATGCTATGGGTGGGGATCACGCTCCAAAATCAATCGTTGATGGAGCCCTTTTAGCCCTTGAGGAATTTAAGGATATTGAACTTGTTTTAGTAGGGAAGGAGCAGGAGATTCTGGCTCACCTTCCCGAGTCTACAGATCGTTCAAGAGTACAAATCGTGCATACTGAAGAAGTCATTGAAACAGATGAGGAGCCTGTTAAAGCGGTAAGGCGCAAGAAGGATTCCTCTTTAGTTACAGCCACTAGACTTGTTAAGGAGAAAGAGGTTCAAGCCTGTATATCAGCAGGGAATACAGGAGCCTATATGACAGCAGGCTTATTAGTAACTGGTCGAATTAAGGGAATAGAGCGTCCTGCTTTAGCTACGTATTTCCCTACAGTATCGGGGAAGTTTTGCTTAGTGCTAGACGTAGGAGCGAACCTAGAGGCGAAACCGAGTCACTTGCTGCAATATGCTCAAATGGGCTTAATCTATGCAGAAAACGTGATGGGTATTTCCAATCCTAAGGTTGGATTGCTGAATGTCGGTACTGAGGACGGCAAAGGAAATGATTTGTCTAAGCAGACATTTGCTTTATTAAAGGATCATATTCCTCAATTTCACGGCAATGTTGAAGCAAGAGACGTTCCTTTTGGAGTGACAGATGTCGTGGTGTGTGACGGTTTTTCCGGTAATGTCTTGCTTAAGACGGCGGAGGGAACAGGTGGAGCTATCTTTGCCATGCTAAAAGAGGAGCTTACCAAAAACCTAGCAAATAAGCTCGCTACGCTAGTTTTGAAATCTAGCTTTAAAAAAATTAAAAAATCCATGGATTACGCTGAATATGGTGGTGTTCCGCTACTAGGCTTAGCAGGAGGCTGTATTAAAGCCCATGGCTCATCAGAGGGATATGCCATTAAAAACGCAATCGCTCAGGCAAGAGAGTTTATTCAGCAGGACGTGCTTGAAGCTATTCAAAGCGCGGTACAGAAAGAGAGTGAAGAACAGTGATCAATCAAGCGGTAGGGATTCTTGGAACAGGCTCATTTATGCCTGAAAAAGTATTAACAAATGCAGATTTAGAAAAAATGGTGGATACGTCCGATGAGTGGATTATTACACGAACAGGGATACGCGAAAGAAGAGTGGCCGATGAGCATACAGCTTCTTCTGATCTTGCCTATGAAGCGAGCTTAAAAGCGCTGGAAAACTCGGGCGTAAAAGCTGAGGATATAGATGTCATTATTGTAGCTACAGTAACTCCAGATATGTCTTTTCCATCTACGGCTTGTATTTTACAGGAGAAGTTAGGAGCGAAAAAAGCGGCTGCTTTTGATCTGTCTGCTGCTTGCTCTGGCTTTTTATATGGAGTAACGACGGCTGCTCAATTTATCCAAAATGGTTTGTATAAGCATGCTTTAATTGTTGGAGTAGAGTGTCTATCCAAAATTACAAACTGGGAAGACCGCAATACCTGTGTCTTATTTGGTGATGGGGCTGGAGCCGTAGTAATGGGGCCAACGGAAGAAGGATATGGGTTTTTATCCTATGAGCTTGGAGCTGATGGTAGTGGTGGTCCTTTGCTTCAGCAGCCAGGAGGAGGATCTCGTAATCCGTTATCCCCTACTTTGTTAGAAAATGACATGCAATATATTAAAATGAGCGGTGGAGATGTGTTTAAGTTTGCTGTACGAGTGATGGAGCAGGTATCTGAGTCGGTGATTGAAAAAGCTGGACTAAAGAAAGAGGATGTATCCTTACTTGTTCCTCACCAAGCGAATCTTCGAATCATTGATGCTGCACGGAAACGGTTAGATCTAGATACAGATCGTGTCGTGATTAATTTAGATAGGTATGGGAATATGTCTTCAGCCTCTATTCCTGTTGCGTTAGACGAAGCGATAAAAGAAGGCAGAGTTAAAAAAGGTGATGTACTTGTTCTTGTCGGTTTTGGCGGAGGTTTAACCTGGGGTGGTAGTGTCATTCGTTGGAATATGTAGACATTACAAATGGAATTATGAACAACCATCGTGGATTAGAAAGTGAGGAAATAAACGTGAGTAAAACAGCTTTTATCTTTCCCGGTCAAGGCTCACAGCATGTTGGCATGGGACTTGAGCTTGCTGAGCATTATCCTGAAGCGAAGGAAATCTTTGAACAAGCGGATAACGCATTAGGTTATTCATTATCTAAGCTATGCTTTGAAGGACCAGAAGAGGATTTGAAGCTTACCTATCATACACAACCAGCTATCTTAACAACGAGTATCGCTTTTTATGAAGTGTTCAAAAAGCATACTCAGAAGCCTACGTATGTTGCGGGCCATAGCCTAGGAGAATATTCTGCTCTTGTGGCAGCAGAAGCGTTAGCTTTTGAGGATGCTGTTCAAATCGTACGTAAGCGTGGACAGTTTATGGACGAAGCGGTTCCGGCAGGCGAAGGAGCTATGGCTGCCGTTATAGGTGGTGAACGCGAGGTTATTGGGCAAATATGTGAGGAGATCACTTTGACAGGTAACTCCGTACAAATGGCCAATATGAACTGTCCAGGTCAAATTGTTATATCTGGAACGAAGGAAGGCGTTGAGCAAGCTGGAGTTAAGCTTAAGGAAGCAGGAGGAGTACGTCGGGTGATTCCTCTAGTTGTAAGTGGACCGTTCCATTCTGATCTGATGAAGCCTGCTGCTAGTAAGCTGTCCCATGTGTTAGAGGGGACAACGTTCCAAACGGCGAAGGTTCCTGTAGTCACCAATGTGGATGCACGTCCAGTCATGCTCGGTGAAGATATTGAACATGCCTTAGTCGAACAGGTTTTTTCTCCGGTTTTATGGGAGGACTCCATCCAATGGATGATTGAAGCAGGGGTAAGTACGTTTATCGAAATTGGCCCTGGTCAAGTACTGTCAGGGTTGGTGAAAAAGATCAACAAGGAAGTGACCCATTATTCTGTCTCTGATCTAGCATCACTTGAAAAGGCTATACAATCTCAAGGCTGATAAAGAATACATTGTTAGTTTTATATGAAAAAGGAGGGGACAAATGTGAGCTTACAAGGAAAAGTAGCTCTTGTCACAGGTGGGGCACGCGGAATCGGACGTGCGATCTCACTGGAGCTAGCCAAGGCTGGTGCTGATGTAGCCATTAACTATGGCGGTAGTGAGGCTGCGGCTGTTGAGCTTGTAAAGGAAATTGAAGCGCTTGGACAAAAAGCTTTAGCGATTCAAGCCAATGTTGCTGAATCCGAAAGTGTCCAAGCTATGGTTAAACAAGTAGTAGAGCATTTTGGACAGTTAGATATTCTAGTAAATAACGCAGGAATTACTCGAGACAATCTACTGATGAGAATGAAGGAAGAGGAATGGGATGACGTGATTAACGTCAACCTAAAGGGCGTATTTAACTGTATCAAAGCGGTTACTCGTCAAATGATGAAGCAACGCTCTGGCCGGATGATTAATATCTCCTCTGTTGTTGGAGTGCTTGGAAACCCTGGGCAAGCAAATTATGTAGCGGCGAAGGCGGGAGTCATCGGCTTAACGAAAACAACGGCTCGTGAACTAGCTTCAAGAGGAATTACCGTTAATGCGATTGCACCAGGATTTATTGAAACGGAAATGACAGCTAAGCTAGGTGAGGACATTCAGGAGGGCATTTTATCTCAAATTCCACTTGCCCGGTTAGGTCAGGCTGAAGAAATTGCGAAGGCTGTTCGTTTTCTGGCATCTGATGATGCCGCTTATATTACCGGTCAAACCCTACATGTTGATGGCGGAATGGCGATGCCGTAATGTAACAATTTCTGCGTTGCAGTTGTCGAGTAAAAAAAAATGGGCAATGATTGTACTAAGTAGCTTTTTCTAATATAATCTGTGAGAGGAGGTGAGCAAGCGTGGCAGAAGTTTTTGATCGTGTAAAAAAGATTATCGTTGACCGTCTCGATGTAGATGAGGCTGAAGTTAAGCTTGAAGCGTCCTTCAAGGATGATCTAGGTGCTGATTCTTTAGATGTTGTTGAATTAGTGATGGAGCTTGAAGACGAATTTGATCTTGAAATTTCAGATGAAGAGGCAGAAAAAATTTCTACAGTAGGTGAGGTTGTGACCTACATAGAGGCTAATCAATAAGATCTGAAAATAGAAAATGGATAAGTCCCGTATTTGCGGGACTTGTCCTTTTAGAATCAATATGAATAGATAATACTATATAAAAAATTGAAATCATACAGACTGATCTGTTCTATATAGAGGTGAAAAAAAATGGATAGCAAGAAACGCGTTGTGATTACCGGATGTGGGGTTATTTCATCACTTGGTCAAGACATTCCGACGTTCTGGAATAATCTATTAGCTGGGAAATCTGGAGTATCGAACATTGAATCCTTTGATGTTAGCGATTTTACAACTAAATTTGCAGCTGAAGTGAAGGATTTTAATCCAGAGGATCATATGGATAAAAGAGATGCGAAGCGTGCTGACCGTTTTGCTCAATTTGCTGTTGCAGCAAGTAAATTAGCTCTACAAGACGCTAATTTAGAAATTAATGATGAGATATCTCACAAAGTTGGTGTATATGTTGGTTCGGGTATCGGAGGCTTACAAACCTGGGAAGAGCAGCATGATCTGCTAAGAAATAAGGGTCCAAAAAGAGTGAGTCCGTTTTTTATTCCGATGATGATTGCCAATATGGCTTCAGGCTTAGTGTCTATCATGACGGGTGCTAAGGGACCTAACAGTGCTCCAATCAGTGCTTGTGCAACTGGGACACATGCCATTGGTGATGCAGCTCATATCATTAAACGTGGCCATGCAGATGTGATGATTGCTGGTGGTGCTGAAGCAACAATTAGACCAATCGCTTTAGCCGGTTTTAACTCAGCAAGAGCTCTTTCAACACGTAATGATGAACCACAAAAAGCAAGCCGTCCTTTTGATGCAGAGCGTGATGGCTTTGTTATGGGTGAAGGGGCAGGTGTTGTTATTCTAGAATCCTTAGAGCATGCTCTAGCTCGTGGGGCAAACATTATTGCTGAGGTTGTTGGGTATGGTATGAGTGGAGACGCTTATCACATCACTAGTCCAGCACCAGAAGGTGAAGGGGCAACAAGGGCGATGCTTGAAGCGATTCGTGATGCAGAAATCGATGCTTCTGATATCGACTACATCAATGCTCACGGTACGTCTACGGACTATAATGATAAATTTGAGACATTAGCTATTAAAAATGCTTTAGGTGATCATGCCTATAAAGTAGCTATTAGCTCTACTAAATCTATGACAGGTCACCTGCTAGGTGCAGCTGGCGGAATTGAAACGATTGTTTGTGCGTTAAGTATTAGGGATCAAGTCATTGCCCCGACCATTAACTATGAGCACCCGGATCCAGAGTGTGATTTGGATTACGTGCCAAATGAAGCAAGAAAAGCAAAAGTTGATGTCGCACTATCTAACTCGTTAGGCTTTGGAGGTCATAATGCAACGATCATCCTCAGAAAGTTTCAGAAAGAATCGCAGTAAATTTAAGAAAACTCGTTCTCCGAGAAGAAAGCTAAAAAAGGAACACAGACTTAGCGAGTTACGCATTAAATTTAAAAGGTTTCAGGAGGACATCAAGCTTGAATTTAAGGATGAGTCCCTCCTGATGCAGGCTTTTACCCATTCATCTTATGTAAATGAACACCGTGGTCAGACCTTCAAGGACAATGAACGGTTAGAATTTTTGGGTGATGCAGTGCTTGAGCTTACAGTGTCTAAGTATCTTTTCACCCATTTTCCTAAAATGAGTGAAGGGGAAATGACGAAGCTCCGAGCGGCTATCGTGTGTGAGCCTTCTTTAGTGAAGCTAGCGGAGGATTTAGAGTTTGGTCAGATCATCTTACTAGGAAAAGGCGAAGAGATGACGGGGGGACGAGAGCGCCCTGCTTTATTAGCTGATGTTTTTGAGTCTTTTATCGGTGCCTTATATCTAGATCAAGGCTTAGATACGGTGTACCATTTCCTAACGCTTTATGTGTTTCCTAAGATTTCAGACGGCGTGTTTTCTCAGGTTATTGATTACAAAAGTCAGCTGCAGGAATATATCCAGCAGGACAGCATGGGAGACATCTCGTATCAAATTATTCAGGAAAAGGGACCTGCTCATAATCGGGAATTTGTATCGGAAGTATTTTTAAATACAGAATCTATGGGAGTAGGCGTCGGAAAATCGAAGAAGGAAGCGGAGCAAAAAGCAGCAGAAAAGGCATTAAAACAGCTTGGAGCTTTAAGCAAGGGCTGAAGAAAGGTACTATGAGGTCAGTTCCTTTAGAAGTTCTATCAGAACTTTACTAGGGTGATATTGGATAGGACCTTTCATCAACTTTATAGGAGTAAAGTTTGACTTCCTGAGGATTCTCGTCTCCAAAGGAAGTTTGTTTGTATTCTGGAAGGTTATTCTTTTGGACAAGAGGAAGAGAGTCTGTCCATTACAGGTGCCTGCGTTAATCGAACAAGGGTATTATTGCGCAGAGTTTCAACTATTGATAAAATATAAAGGTTAGAAGCCATTTGATAATGAAGCATAAAACAAGTGATTTAGCTGAAGATCATTTTAGCTAAGTCGTTCTAAAAAATAGATATACATACATAACGGAAGATAGTTTGAGGGGAGAGTATAGGATGTACCTCAAGAGATTAGAGCTTTACGGGTTTAAATCCTTTGCCGATCGGACGGAGCTTGAATTTGTCCCAGGTGTAACGGCTGTTGTAGGACCTAACGGGAGTGGGAAAAGTAATGTATCTGATTCGATCCGCTGGGTATTAGGTGAGCAGTCAGCCAAGTCTCTTCGTGGAGCAAAGATGGAGGATATAATTTTTGCTGGAAGTGATACAAGAAAGCCAGTGAACTATGGTGAGGTTACCTTGGTTCTAGATAACTCGGATCAAGCCCTGCCGGTGGATTACGATGAGGTGGCTATTACTAGAAGAGTTTATCGTTCGGGAGATAGTGAATATCTGTTGAATAAGCAGACTTGTCGCTTGAAGGATATCACTGAGCTTTTTATGGACACCGGATTAGGGAAGGAAGCTTACTCAATCATTGGGCAGGGACGTATTGAGGAAATCCTGAGCACGAAATCTGAGGATCGCCGTGGAATCTTTGAAGAAGCGGCTGGTGTCGTTAAATATAAAAGTAGGAAAAAAGAGGCTGAAAGAAAGCTTGACGAAACAGCAGCTAACCTCGTTAGGATTCAGGATATTATCTACGAAATTGAGGAACAAATAGAGCCGCTTAAAGAGCAATCAGATAAGGCAAAGGCGTACAAAACGCTTAAGAAGGAATTAACAGCAAAGGAAATTAGTACGTACGTCTATTCCATTGAAACGCTACATGAAAAATGGGAGCAAGCAACCTCTGCGCTTGAAGTGCTCAAGCAACAGCAAAATGAGCTTTCTGTCGCGGTGAATCAAGAGGATGCAAAGCTTGAGCAATTGAAATGGCATGTCAGTCAGATTGAGCAGAAGCTTGAACAGTTCCAGCAGCAGCTATTGAATGTGACGGAAGAAGTGGAGAAGCTAGAGGGTCAGCGTGAGGTTCTCAGGGAGAGAAAAAAGAACTTCTCCACGAACAAACAGGATATTCTAGAGAGAATTGAGGCGTTAAAGCAGAGACAAGCGTTAAATCTGGTGGAGCTTGAAGGTGAGGAAAAGGAAAGGCTAGGTGTGAAAAAATCTGTTGATGAGACGAAGCAGCAGCTAGCCGATTTAGAGGACACATTAAGCCAGTTTTCTCAGAATGTAGATGAGCGACTTGAAAAGCTTAAAGGAGACTACATTGAGATTTTAAATGAGCAGGCTTCGATAAAAAATGATGTGCGTCATGTGAGTCAAACGATCCTCCAAAATGAAGGGAGAATGGAAAGGCTGCATAATGAGCATAAGCATTCTATACAAGAACGTGAAAAGCTACAGCAGGACGTGCAGGAGAAAGAGAAGCATGTTCAAGGTGTTACAGCAGAGATTCATCAGGCTCGTGAGTTGTACCAGCAGCAGGCCTCTAGGCGTAAGGAGATCCTGTCAACTGTGGATCAGGACGAAGCAAAGCTACGGAACTATATGAATCAATATGAAAAGCTTACGGGGCGAAGACAGTTCCTTGTGGATATGAAGGAGGAATTTAACGGCTTCTTCCAAGGAGTCAAGGAGGTTCTAAAAGCCAGGGAATCACAGCTGAAAGGAATCGACGGAGCAGTTGCTGAGCTGATTCAGGTTCCTAAGGATATGGAGGTTGCCATTGAGACGGCTTTAGGTGCAGCCTTACAGCATGTCGTGGTGAAGGATGAAGGAGCCGCTAGAGAAGCGATTCAGTTTTTGAAGAATCGTCGTTTGGGTCGGGCTACCTTTCTACCACGCAGCGTTATTAAAGCACGCTCTTTAGGAGCGTCTGAGCTTAACACGTTAAAGCAGTCTGAGGATTTCGTTGGTGTGGCTCAGGATCTCATACAATTTGACGCGAATTACCAGCAGGTCGTTGGTAATCTTCTTGGACATGTTGTGATTATGAAGAGCTTGAAGGCCGCGAATGAAGCGGCGAAAAAGCTACAATATCGCTTTCGCTTTGTCACTCTAGATGGAGATGTTGTTAACCCTGGAGGTTCCATGACGGGGGGAAGCCAAAAGCAAAATCAATCGAACCTGCTTGGTCGAGATCGAGAAATTGAGAAGCTAGAGGTGGAGATAGAGAAGGCTGAGGAAGCGATTCAGGAGAAGAAGGAAGAGCTTCAGCATGAGCGGCTTAAGGTTCAGGGGATTGATCAGGAGCTTGAACAGCTTAGGACAAAAGGTGAGGAGCTAAAGGAAGTAGAGCAGCAGAAAAAGGAAGAGCTACACGCTCTACAATTCTCACTTAAGCATCTGGATGAAAAGCTACGTCTATATGATGACGATATGCTTACGTTTACCTCTGAGAAGGAAGCTGCTGAACAACGTAAAATAGAGGCTGAAGCAAGGCTGGTACAGTTAACAGAAGAAACGAAGCGTACCGAGGAAGAGATGCAGGAGCTAGAAACGAATAAAAAGCAGTCTGCCCAAATCAAAGAGGAAAAAGGGCAGCAAATCACGCAGCTTAAGGTTGAATTGGCTCGTAGGCTTGAGGAGTACAACGGACTGAAGAGGAATGTTGAGAGACTACAAGCGACACAGGAGCAGCTCAATCAAGAATGGACAGAAGCACAGGAAAATCTTCAGCGGCTTGAAGGGAATCTTCATCAGCAGGATGATGAAGGTGACGCTCTTGATCGGGCGATTCAAGAAAGCAAGGAGCAGAAGGATCATGTGACTGTACAGATACATTCGTTACGCCAAGAAAGAAAAGGATTGCAGCATGAAGGGGATGAGCTTGAGATTAAGCTTAAAGAGCTACGCAAAGAGCTACGAGTGGCGGAGGAAGAATCGCATAAGGAAGAGGTTAAGGCGAATCGTTTAGACGTTGAGCTGGAAAATTACCTTACTTTGTTGCGCGAGGAGTACGAGCTTAGCTTTGAGGCGGCGAAGGAAAGCTATCCATTAGAGGATGAATATGAAGTGGTCAAGCGTGAGGTTGAACGACTGAAAAGAGATATTCAGCTGCTTGGCACGGTGAATCTTGGAGCGATTGAGGAATATGAGCGAGTTGTCGAGCGCTACGATTTCCTAAAGCGTCAGGAGGATGACCTGATTCAAGCAAAGAATACGCTATATGACGTGATTTCAGAAATGGATGAGGAGATGTCTAAGCGTTTTAAAGAAACGTTTGACCTTGTTCGTGAGCAGTTTGTTGATGTATTCCAACAGCTCTTCGGAGGTGGACGAGCAGATCTAATTCTCTCTGTTCCCGAAAATCTTTTGAACACAGGAATAGATATTGTTGCTCAGCCTCCGGGTAAAAAGCTCCAGCATTTAGCATTATTATCTGGTGGAGAAAAAGCGTTGACCGCAATTGCTTTACTTTTTGCGATACTAAGGATTAAGCCTGTTCCCTTCTGTGTGCTTGATGAGGTTGAGGCTGCTTTAGACGAAGCAAACGTCTCTAGGTTTGCTCACTATTTGCGTGAGTTTAGAGAAAACACACAATTCATTGTCATTACTCACCGTAAAGGAACAATGGAAGGAGCCGATGTCCTGTATGGGATAACCATGCAAGAGTCTGGTGTTTCTAACCTAGTATCCGTTAAACTAGAGGAGTCGGAGCGTATTGCTACGGCTTAAGGTATTTATTTTTGTATATCTAAGACTTATGTGCAAGATTGGTTATGTGTAACATTTTAAGTTAAGTATATGTAGGTTGTAATCGTAGGAGGAAATCAGATGAGTTTTTTTAAAAAGCTAAAAGAGAAAATTACCGCTCAAACCGAATCGGTAACAAATAAATTTAAAGAGGGCTTGGAGAAAACAAGGAACTCTTTTGCTGAAAAAGTAAATGACCTTGTCAGCCGCTACCGTAAAGTAGACGAAGAGTTTTTCGAGGAGTTAGAGGAAATTCTGATTCAGGCTGATGTTGGTGTTAATACGGTACTAGAATTAGTTGAGGATATTAAGAAGGAAGCTAAGAGGAGAAAGCTTGAGGATAGCTCCCAAATTCGCCCTCTTATCTCCGAAAAGCTGACAGAGCTACTGAAAAAAGCGGAGGAAGATAACGCTCTAAACATGGCAGCAAGTGGTTTAACGATTGTTCTTATTGTAGGTGTGAACGGTGTAGGGAAAACAACAACGATTGGAAAGCTTTCTCACCGTTTGAAGTCTGAAGGGAAGAAAGTCGTTCTAGCAGCTGGAGATACGTTTCGTGCAGGAGCCATTGAGCAGTTAGAGGTGTGGGGTCAACGAGCTGGTGTTGATGTGGTTAAACATAAGGAAGGAAGTGACCCTGCAGCTGTTGTCTATGATGCGATTCAAGCAGCAAAATCAAGGGAAGCTGACGTGCTGATCTGTGATACTGCAGGAAGGTTGCAGAACAAAACAAATCTTATGGATGAGCTTAACAAGGTATATCGTGTTGTTCAAAGAGAGGTTCCAGAAGCACCACATGAAACACTTCTTGTGTTGGATTCAACAACGGGACAGAATGCTCTTTCTCAAGCTAGAACATTTGGTAAGTCAGCTGGAGTTACAGGTCTTGTATTGACCAAGCTTGACGGTACAGCCAAGGGTGGTATCGTTATTGCTATCCGTAATGAGCTAGACATTCCAGTTAAGTTTGTAGGTCTGGGGGAGCAAATGGATGATTTGCAGGTGTTTGATGCTGAGCAGTTTATCCATGGACTCTTCTCTGACTTGGTTGATGAGGAAGTAGAGAAAGAAGATAACGCATAGAGAGTATAAAGAACTAATGATAAATAGACCATAGATGCAAGAAAAGTATCTCTTGCCTCTGTGGTTTTTGTTTAAAATCCTATAGTGAGGTTAATATAAATGAGATATAAATTAGAGATAGATGGTAGAAAAAAAGGTTAAGTTTACGTAAATACTAACAAGAAATACTTGCCAAAATAGGATCTAATGTCTAGAATGATATGTGTAAAATATACTGAAAAATGCATAAAATATAAATGATTAAGTTTGGGCTAGATTAATCTTGTGTTTTATCCAAAATAATATGTACATTATCACTCATTAAGATGTGGGAAGACAGGAGAATTTATGACAAGAAATACTCGTACTTCTGAAAAAGTCTTACTAGTAGGGCTTGGATTCATTTTATTGTTTATGTTATTTCATGATTGGGTCCCATTAGGACCATTTAATGATGTTCAAGCTGTTTCTGGAGATCGAACGATTGGTGACCTCATTCTTGTTACAGCGATAGGGACTGTACAGATTCTCTTATTTATAGGGCTCGTATTATATTTTCGTGGTAGAGAGTATCCAATTTGGATAAAACTATGGTTAATTATTCATCAATCCTCCATTTTTGCTGGAGCACTTTTCGCTTGGTGGATTCCATATCTCTTCGGTTTTGGTGCAGCAGAAAGAGTGCAGAGATACGAGGCTATGTTTGGGGATACTCACGCCTTCCTTCCTATCATGAACGGTATTGTTCCAAACACCATTCATACGTTGTTTCATCTTACACTTCTTATGTGTATTATCTTAACCATCTACATCAGTTTCACGGATAAGAAAGCAAAACAATCTAAGATAAGAGCTTCTCATGTTGTCAAGCCAACATAGTTGTAAAGGGACAAAAGGTATGTAACACAACTTAAAGGTATGTAATACAACTTAAAGGTATGTAATACCAAGGGAAGATATGTTATATAGAGTTGTATTACAATAAAGGACCTATCCCAAAAGTGTAAAGTGACTTATCGAGAAGATGTGGTGTGCAAGGTGAGTTCTAACGGTCATTTTTGCACTTTAGCCGTGCTTTTCGGAGTTCTGCAAATTCTAACGGACAAAATTGCACCTTAGAAGGGTGATTTGAAGAAAAATCTCAAGATATTAATTCTAAGAGTTAAAAATGTCCGTTAGAAACAGAATCAGCTAAAAATCACTCTCTAAGAGTCTCATATGTCCGTTAAAGATTGGTGGCAGACAGAAAAGTCCAAAGTTAGATAAACTACTTTTGATTTTGGACAGCCCCTTTGAATATTTTATTAAATAACTCGCACAAACGTCCCTTTACTTGCTTTTTGATAAGCCTGATCTCCCATTTCCTTTACATTCTCCGATAAAGTAGAGGCTGGCACTAATTGATCTCCTTGTAAAACGGAAGGGTCTATCAGTCGAAGCTTATTTTTACGATGAATCTCATAATCTACCTCATCTTCTACGACCTTCACCTGATTATTAAGCCTTTCAAGCATTGCCTGTAAATTTGTATCTTGAATAGATCGTAGCCTATTCATAACAACTTCATCCGTTTCAAGTAAATCCTCTAAGTAAAGCCATTTCTTTTCTAACGCAAGCTTCAACGTATCAGCCAACTGAGCATAGCCGTAGATATTTAGCGGATCCATAAAAAAATCAATGACTTCCTTATAATAAGCTTCTACAAACCATTCAGCTGCTTGGAGGTTATCTAAATAGATTTTTCCTTCTATTATAGTCAAATGATCTAGGAAGGTTTGAACCTCTGCCATTGTAATATGACCATATGTATATAAATCACGTAATGTGTAATCTATTCGATCGGCGCAAAGCTCTGGTGCTGATTGCTCCAATAAAGTCCATTTTGAATCATCAAGTAAAAGTTCCTTGTAATCGTAGCCGTGGCGGTTGAGCATTTGAGGAATTTCTGAAGCTGTAAGAACAGAGTGGAAAATCTCTTCATGATAGTCCTCTGCTTCATTTTTTAAGACAAAATCAATAACATGAGAGAAGGCAGTATGGGAAATATCGTGCAGTAAACCGGCGATCTGTTCTTCTAATGAACCTCCTAGTTTACGGATTAGAAGCATGACACCGATTGAATGTTCATATCTGGTGACAGACCATGTTGGATTTACTAGGTAGCTTGCTCCACCTTGATGAATTCCTTTTAATCTTTGAACAGGCTTAGATTGAATTAATTCTTCTAGAACTGGCTCAACAGTAAAATGCCCATAAAGTACGTCTGAAGTATTCATTATGTCACCTTCTTGTTTTCATAGTAGTTAATGTGATTATATTAAAATGGGATTTCATTATTCAGAAAAGATGAACGTTAAAGACATAAACACTTTAAATAAAGAAGTATTTCGGCTCGTGCGATATAAAATATAATTTGTTTAAACTTAATAATAACTATCAACAAAAGAATTATATTTTTTGCACTATTTGCGCGCGCGCTTATGTATTATATTACATATATAAGTCTTTTGGTTATTAAAAGATATTTTTACATATCAAAGAAGAAGAGTAAGGACAGTGGCTGTCCCTATGAACAAGTGTACAACAAATACTGCTCAGGCTCTAGTCAATGTCAATGTTATTTATAAATAATGATTTGTTTTCGGAGTAACAAAAGGTAATCAAAATTACACTGTACATTGTCCTCATTTATGGGCAGATAGGAGAATTTTATGTTGCTATATAAATTCAAGCGGAGTTAACCTCATAGCAAGCGGCAGTGAATTTGATGATTAGGTAATACAGAGGAAGAGGAGGAGTAATAATGAAAAGTATGTTTTTAAAGTACAAATACATCATATTATTTGTTGCTTTCTCTAATTTTATTGTGCTTATGAACTTAATTAATCCCAGTTTTTTCGATATAGGATTTATTGTTGTGATTACAACTTTAATAAGTTGGTTTATTGGTTTTTTGGTTTTTACTCTATATACTTACATAAATATGAATCAAAATAAAAATCATAAGAAAGGTATTAAATGATATTGTCTTTGATTACTTGGATGTTGATTACTTGGATATTGATTACTTGAATATACTTTAAAAGCCTTCTTCTGAGGCTTTTTTTCTGATAAGGAAGAGAATTAGCACAGTCATTCTGCCATTTTTTCCATAGAATAAAATTTCTTATGCTTATATTTCTCTTATGACTTGTTATTATATCTGAATTCTATTTATCTACTATCTAGGCAAATTCATTTTTAATCGCAATAGAGATATAATTATAAACTCCCTTTTGATACTGACAAGAAAAAAACTTGACAGCACTTGACACGACTTTTAGAATAGAGTATGATCTTCTAGTGTAAAGGTAATTGCCTGACACATGTTTTCAATAGCCATCACTGGTTTGAAAGGGTTTTGCCAATGCTAGAAAAAACAACCCGAGTCAACCTTTTATATGATTTTTATCATGGTCTATTAACGGAGAAGCAGCGTTTATATACAGAGCTTTACTATGTAGATGATCTGTCATTAAGCGAGATTGCGGAGCAATATCAGGTTAGTAGACAGGCTGTTTTTGATAATGTAAAGCGAGTGGAGCAGCTGCTGGAGCATTTTGAGCAGGAATTGCAGCTGATGCAGAAGCATACCATTCGTGAGGATATGCTTGATGAGCTGTCAACGCTACTGGAGCAAGATAGAGAGCTAGACGTTCACAGGCTTAAAAACATCATTACTGCACTTAAAAATGTAGACTAGGAGGCGGCAAGTATGGCTTTTGAAGGATTAGCCGACCGACTGCAAGAGACATTAAAGAAGATTCGCGGTAAGGGAAAGGTTAGCGAGGAAGACGTTACCCAAATGATGCGTGAAGTACGGATCGCTCTTTTGGAGGCGGACGTTAACTTTAAGGTCGTTAAGGATTTCATCAACCGAGTGAAGGAACGCGCTATAGGTCAAGAAGTCTTGAAGAGCTTGACCCCTGGTCAGCAGGTTATCAAGGTTGTTAATGAAGAGTTGACAGCGCTTATGGGTGGCGAGCAGAGTAAGATTGCTGCTGCACATAAACCACCAACTGTTATTATGATGGTGGGTCTGCAAGGGGCTGGTAAGACAACCTCGACAGGTAAGCTAGCTAAGCATTTACAAAAGCAGAATCGCAATCCTTTGCTAGTGGCTGGAGATATTTATCGTCCGGCAGCGATCAAACAGCTTCAGGTGCTAGGTGAGCAGTTAAATGCTCCGGTTTTCACGCTTGGAGATCAAGTTAGCCCTGTTGAAATTGCCAAGCAGGCGATTGTTAAGGCGAAGGAAGAGCATTATGATTATGTGCTGATTGATACAGCAGGTCGTCTACATATTGACGATACACTGATGGATGAGTTAAACCAAATCAAGACTGAGGTTAAACCGGATGAGATCCTGTTAGTTGTCGATTCGATGACGGGGCAGGATGCAGTGAATGTAGCTGAAAGCTTTAATGCACAGCTTGAACTCACTGGTGTGGTTCTGACGAAGCTCGATGGAGATACTCGTGGTGGTGCTGCTTTATCTGTTAAAGCGATCACAGGTAAGCCAATTAAGTTTGCCGGTATGGGTGAAAAGCTTGATGCCTTAGAACCTTTCTTCCCAGATCGAATGGCTTCTAGAATTTTAGGGATGGGGGATGTTCTTACCCTCATTGAGAAGGCACAATCGAGTGTTGATAAGGAAAAGGCAGCTGAGCTTGAACGTAAAATGCGCAAGATGGAGTTTACGTTTGATGATTTCCTAGATCAGCTTGATCAGGTTAAGAAAATGGGTCCTCTTGAGGATATCCTTGGGATGATGCCTGGAGCTAATAAGATCAAAGGTCTTAAAGGCATGCAGGTGGATGATAAAGCCCTAGGTAAGGTGGAAGCGATTGTGCGTTCCATGACCGTTGAAGAAAAGAGCAAACCTGAAGTGATCAATGCTAGCCGCAGAAAAAGAATTGCCTTAGGAAGCGGTACGTCCGTACAGGATGTTAACCGATTACTTAAGCAATTCGAGGACATGAAGAAAATGATGAAACAAATGACACAAATGGCTTCTTCGAAAAAGAAGAAGAAGGGCTTCAAATTCCCTTTCATGCCATAACGTCATATGATTCATAAAAAAAGCTAAGAGACATTATAGGAGGAGATTTATCATGGCAGTAAAAATTCGTTTAAAACGTATGGGTGCTCATAAAAAACCTTTTTATCGTTTAGTAGTAGCAGATTCTCGTTCACCTCGTGACGGTCGTTTCATCGAGGAGATCGGTACGTACAATCCTGTAGCACAGCCTGCATTGGTTGATATCAACGAAGAGAAAGCTCTTCAATGGCTACAAAATGGAGCAAAACCTTCTGATACAGTACGTAATCTTTTCAGCAACGCTGGTATTTTAACGAAGTTCCACGAGTCTAAACAAAAGTAAGCGGGATTAAGAATCCAAACGCTATTCTGGAGGACTGCATATGAATGATTTGATTGAGACAATCGCTAGAGCTCTTGTTGATCATCCAGAAGACGTCAGTGTTTCTGAGAAGGAATCTGACCGCAGCATCACGTATCAGCTTACTGTACACCCTGACGATGTTGGCAAGGTGATCGGCAAGCAAGGACGCATTGCTAAAGCGTTGCGCACCGTTGTGTATGCTTCAGCTACAAAGCTGGAGAAAAAAGTATATATTGACATTCAGTAGGAATCAAGGGCGGAGCAAACTTCGTCCTTTTTCCTCATTTGAATCAGGGTATAGGGGCGATTAGTGAATGAAAATTAAGAGACCTGTTCATATTAAAGTCATCCTTACGGAGAGCTCTAAGAAGGAATTAGAGACAGAATACGCTGAAAAGCTGAGTCAAAACAAAATAGAACTCGAGCAGCTTCGCTTCCAAGGAAAAAAGCTGCTTCATGACGCTGGGAAAAAAGGAGCCGAGTTTGTTCGTTCTGTTCAGGAAAGACTTCAGCAGGAAGAGAAAAAGAAGCAGGAATACATAGAACAGGTTCTTTTTCAGATCGAGCAACTAGAGCTACTACCTATTGGTACAGAAATTCTTCATAGTACGATAGAAGGGGATGTTGATGTACGGGTAGGAGACTCTTGGGATCATCTCATGAACCAAACGGAAATTATTATTAAAGACGGTGTTGTTCATGAGATTAGAGAAGGAAGGGATAAGGTTGAATAAGCTTTTTAAGGTTGGAAAAATTGTAAATACACATGGCATTCGTGGTGAAGTTAGAGTACTGACTACGTCTGATTTTAAAGAAGAGCGTTACCGAAAGGGAAACGTTTTATATATCGTTAAGGATGTAAAAAGCACTGAGGCTGCTTCTGTAACTATTGAAAGTCACCGGGTACATAAGAATTTTGATTTATTAATGTTTGAGGGTCATCCGTCCATTAATGATGTGGAGAAATATAAGGGTTCATTTCTGATGGTAACAGAGGATGATCGTGTGGAGTTAACAGAAGGGGAATATTACTACAGCGATATTATTGGCTGTGAAGTCATTACTGAAGATGGGGAAGCGTTAGGGAAGATCAAGGAGATTATCTCTACAGGTGCGAATGATGTGTGGGTTATTCAGCGTTATGCTCAAGGAAAGGATATCTTGATTCCCTACATTGAAGATGTCGTTAAGGATATTCAGCTTGCCAATAAAACCATTACCATTCATGTGTTAGAGGGATTGTTAGAATGAAGCCATTAAAGCTACATGTTTTCACCTTATTTCCTGAAATGTTCGAGGGTGTCCTAGGCTCAAGTATTTTGGGCAAGGCGGAGCAAAAAGAGCTCGTTTCCTATCATATAGTTAACTTCAGAGAGTATGCTCAAAACAAGCACTCACAGGTGGACGATTATCCATATGGAGGAGGAGGGGGGATGATTTTAAAACCCGAGCCTCTTTTTCACGCTGTCGAGGATGTCCTTGGTTTTACCCCACATAAGTCGCAGAAAAAGCGTCCCAGGATTATACTACTTTGTCCTCAAGGAGAGCCGTATACCCAAGCGAAGGCAGAAGAGCTGGCTCAAGAGGATGAGCTATTATTCATTTGCGGGCACTATGAAGGATATGACGAGCGTATTAGGACTCATTTAGTTACAGATGAAATATCTATTGGTGACTATGTGCTGACTGGTGGAGAGCTTGCTTCCATGGTAATTATTGATAGCGTCGTTCGTCTTCGTGAAGGGGCACTAGGGAACGAGCAGTCGGCCAAGACAGATTCCTATAGTACAGGCTTACTTGAATATCCGCAATATACCCGCCCGGCAGATTTCGATGGGATGAAGGTTCCTGATGTGCTTCTTTCAGGTCATCATGCTAACATTGAGGAATGGAGACGTAAGGAGTCCTTGTTTCGTACCTGGCAAAGGAGAAGGGACTTATTAGAATCCTATTCCCTTAGTGAACAGGAAAAAGCATGGATAGCCGAGTTTGAAAAAACACAGACATCAGAATAAGTCTACTATTTGTTAACTGAAAAACTAATTGATAATGGAGAAAAAAGTTTTATAAAATTTTATACAGGGCTTTGTAAAAGCCATTGTGCTTCAACGTGAAGTATGGTAATATACTATTTGTGGCATTTTGCCCTTAATTAAGACGGTCCGCTGCTATATCGCACATGAATGGTAAGAACGTCTGTTGTGGAAGGAGGGACTTATCGATGAATAACATTATTCGTGAAATCGAAAAAGAACAGTTAAAATCCGATATCCCTGCATTTCGTCCTGGTGACACTTTGCGTGTACACGTAAAGGTTATCGAGGGAACGCGCGAACGTATTCAGCTTTTTGAAGGTGTTGTCATTCGTCGTCGTGGTACTGGGATCAGCGAAACTTTCGTTGTTCGTAAAATCTCTAACGGTGTTGGAGTTGAGCGTACATTCCCATTACATTCGCCGAAGCTAGACAAGATCGAGCTTGTACGTAGCGGTAGAGTGCGTAGAGCGAAGATTTACTACTTACGTCAATTACGTGGTAAAGCTGCTCGTATTAAAGAAATTCGTCGCTAATTTAAAAATGATGTATGACGGACAAAGAGGCTTGGTATATACAAGCCTCTTTTTTCACACTTTTACGAGCAATGTGTCTAATTAATCCTTCAAAAAAGCTGTTATAATTTCTAGCTTTTCATATATTTTTCTTGTATATTTAGTAAAAAAATCCACAATTATTGTGAAAAGGGTATAACAGTTTCCCCTGTCTGAAAAAAAGAGTATAATGAAAATAACTTTTTCTTATAGACTGAGCAAGAGGTGATGATATGGATCGTTCACAGAGACATGAAGAAGACAGCCACTCTGATTTACATAAGGATTCTGAGCAGAAGCTTGAGAACCAATCTACTTCTTCAGAAAATAACTCATCAGAGCTTGAAGCAAATCAGCAGGATCAGGACAAAGCTATCGAACGTGTTAACAGTATGGAACAGGATACGCCTCTAGGACAGGCTTCTCTTGAACAGGAAATATCGAGTGAGCAAGAAACTTCCGATGGAGAGGAATCACGAGAGGATGAATGGCCGGAGGAAACGGAAGGAAACACAGCTACAAAAAAAGAGAAAAATGAAACCTGGGAATGGGTCAAAGCATTAGGAATTGCTATCATTATTGCTGTTGTTATCCGCATGTTTTTATTTGCTCCAATTGTCGTGGATGGGACGTCTATGGTTCCCACTCTTCAACATAATGAGCGTTTAATTGTAAATAAGGCTATTTACTACCTTCAGGAGCCAAAGCGAGGGGATATTTTAGTTTTCCACGCTGAGCTGAACAAGGATTGGATCAAACGAGTGATTGGTGAGCCAGGAGATATTGTAGAGGTTAGAAATGATGAGCTATATATCAATGGTGAACGAATGAATGAGCCTTATTTAGATGAATCTAAAGCGTTAGCTTCCGGTGCTTTAACAAATGATTTTTATGAAGAGGTTCCAGAGGGTCATATTTTTGTAATGGGAGATAATAGACAGAATAGCCGAGACAGTCGAAGTATAGGCTCTATCTCGATCGATACAGTAGTTGGAAGGGCAGATATTGTTTTCTGGCCGTTCTCAGACTTTCAATTTGTGAAACGTGCTTATTGGGATGATAGTGCAGACGTTCAATAGGGATGTGCAGCAAGGAATGGGCAACGAGGTGATGAAATGACAATTCAATGGTTTCCTGGACATATGGCTAAGGCTAGAAGACAGGTAACAGAGAAGCTTAAACTGATTGACGTGGTGATTGAACTTCTTGATGCGCGTCTACCCGTCTCATCAAGAAATCCAATGATTAATGAAATTATAGAGAAAAAGCCGAAGCTTGTTCTACTAAATAAAGCTGATTTAGCAGATTCAGACATAACGGCAGAATGGATCTCCTATTTCCAAGAACATGAAGACACTAAAGCATTGGCTGTTGATGCTCAGTCTGGTCAAGGCATTAAGCAGATACCTGGTCAATGCAGGGCCTTGATGCAGCATATGCTTCAAAAGAGGGCGGACAAAGGGATGCTTCCACGCTCTATCAGAGCTTTAATCGTTGGGATTCCTAATGTGGGTAAGTCGTCTCTGATTAATCGTTTGGCGAATAAAAATATGGCTAAAACGGGTGATCGACCTGGGGTAACCAAAGCACAGCAGTGGATCAAGGTAGGCTCTGAGTTAGAGCTCTTAGATACGCCTGGTATTCTATGGCCTAAGTTTGAGGATCAGCAGGTAGGCTTAAAGCTAGCAGCAAGCGGAGCGATTAAGGACGAGATTCTAGACTTTATTGAGGTGGCTTTATATACAGCGAATTACTTGAAGGAATACTATCCAGATCGATTACAGGAACGCTACGGACTTGATGAGCTACCTGAGGATAAGGTGGAAATTATTGAACGCATTGGAGAAAAGAGAGGCTGTTTAATGCGTGGTGGAATCATCGATTATGAGAAGGCATGTGAGCTTTTATTGCGTGAGGTTCGGGCAGGAAAGCTTGGTCAAATTAGCTTTGAACGACCAGAGGTATAACAGTAGGGAGAATATACCTGAAAAATAGCAGCTTTTTGTGAAAATCAAATGAAACAGTTAGCCAAAACGTACTTGTCAAATCGATAAGTACGTTTTATGATAATACAAAACAACTGGGGGATTTTCCTTATGAAGCCGTCGAAGAAACTTGACCAGCTATCTACTAGTATATTTAGCCAGCTTTTAGTGAAGAAAAATCAAAAGCTTCAATTAGGACAGAACATCATAGACTTGAGTATAGGGAGTCCAGATTTACCTCCTCCAGATATCGTCAAAAAGAGTCTAAGTGAACACGTTCTTGAAGATGGGGCTTATGCCTATCCGCTGACAGGAACGGAAGAATTTAAACAGGCTGTCACCTATTTTTACTCTCAGAGATATCATGTTGACCTACAGACTTCAAATGTTCTTCAGATTATTGGTTCACAGGAGGGTCTTTCGCATTTAGCTTTAGCCTATTTGGATCAAGAGGACGTAGTAATAGTTCCTGATCCTGGCTATCCCATTTATGAAGCGAGTGTGCAGATTGCTGGTGCACAGATTTATCCAGTGCCCCTGATAGAGGACAATGACTTTCTACCTGACCTTTCATCCATTCCAGAGGATGTAGCAATGAAAGCGAAGATGATGATCTTAAACTTTCCGGGTAATCCCATACCTACCTTAGCTACTAGAGAGTTTTTTGAGCAGGTCATAGAGTTTGGGTTGAAATATAAAATACTGATTGTACATGATTTTGCCTATTCAGAGCTTATTTTTGATCAACAGAAGCCACTAAGTATATTATCTATTCCCAAAGCAAGAGAAACGGCAATAGAATTTAATTCTCTTTCAAAGAGCTTTAATATGGCAGGCTGTCGTATTGCTTATGTGGTAGGAGATGAAAAGCTAATTGAGCCTCTAGCTATCTTAAAATCTCATATGGACTACGGAGTCTTCCTGCCCATTCAAAAAGCAGCCGCATTAGTATTAAAGAGCGACTTTCATTTTTTAGATGAGCATAAGCGGATTTATCAGCAACGCAGGGATACATTTATTCATATTTTGCATGATAAAGGATGGAATGTGCGGAAGCCTGAGGGTGGGATGTTTGTATGGGCTAAGCTGCGAGAAGATGTGCGTTCCATGGATTTTGCCTTTAAAGCTATAGACTATGGTGTGCTCGTCACGCCAGGGGTTTCGTTTGGAGCATATGGTGAAGGCTATATTCGTCTGGCATTAGTTCATCCAGAGGATGTATTAGAGCAAGCTGCAGAGCGTTTAGTACAGTGTGTAGGGTTTTTTTCAAGAGATTCTAGTTCTCATGTAATGAACGTGGTTGAATAAGGGTAGAGGTAGGACAAGAATCCAAACCCTTTAATTTCAAAAAGGATAGAGTTTATTTTCATTTAGCAAGGCATTAGCAAGGCAAAAGCCCCAAAACCTAAAGGAGATGGTTTGAGGGGCTTTTACGATTTACATATAACAAAAGGTAGAACAATAAGCCGAATAATATACTGATAAAGAAAGCATGAAGCATTGAAGGAATAATGTGTAAGTCATTTAAAACCATAACTGCTCCACTTATAGCTTGAAGAATCGCTAATACAAAAATAATTAAACTGAAGCTCACGATAATCTTATCATCCCTATAATGTTTGAAAGCTACATAAAGCAGCCAAGCAAAAAGGATAAGAATGATGAAAGCAACTGTCCTGTGGATAAAATGCACAAGAACTTGTCCTTGAAGCTCTGGAATCAGCTGTCCATTACAGAGCGGCCACCCTTCACAGGCTAATGCTGATCCTGTATGACGAACAAAAGCACCAAAGTATACAACAATATACGTATAAACGAATAAGCCCAATATGGCGAGTTTAAGTCTTGGTGTTGCTTTTGAGGTCGGTAGCTGTCTATTTTTGGATAGCTGATAGACGTAGATGAGTAATAGAAATACACTTGCGTATGACATGAGAGAAAAGCCAAAGTGTAATGCTAATACGGCAGACTGTCTACCTATGCCTAATACTGCAAAAGCTCCCAAAGCAGATTGTAGGAGGAGAAAAAATAAAGACGAGATAGCCACCCAAACAACTTCTTTGTATTTTCGATATAAGATTAAACAAATCACTGAAAAGGCAAGAACAAGAATACCGGCAATACCTGTAACAAGTCTATGGGTATATTCGATAACGGTTTCAATCGTTGGATTATCTGGAATTAGTTGTCCATAACAAAGTGGCCAGTTTGCACCGCAGCCTTCTCCTGAGCCGGTTTTTGTTACTAGAGCTCCTGCTATTAAAGCAAGTAGAATCCAGAATGTAGCTAGAATACCTAATACTTTTAATGATCTCTGCATATTGAGTTGTCACCTGCTTTATTAAATATAAGTGCTGAAAATATTAATACAAACCTCAAAAATAACTTAGTTGCTTGATAAGGTTTACCTTTGTCCCTTTTTCATGTAGACTAACAAGTGTTGAAAGCAATAAACTCATTATAGCTGATTTAATTTCAAAAACGAAACGAAATCAAGGATATTCGTGAGATTGTCACATTCTTCACTTTAGACCTGTAGATTTTTCGGTTAAAGTGATAGTATAGAAGGAGTTTGCCTACACTAAGAAATGAACGGATTTAGTCTGGTATACATTTATCTATAATGCAGATGATAGGTAACAGATGACAGGAAGAGATTATTGGTAAAAGAGGAGTGAAAAGCATGAGCAAGGAACTCACATCTGGAGAAGCTCAAGGTGAATATGTTTCTCGTCACGTGATGGAGCCTGGGCCATTAGCAGATAAAAAGCTAACAGGAACATGGAAGGACTATGTAACAGTAACTAAGTTAGGGATTATTTTTGGGAACCTCATTACAGTCATTGCTGGAATGTGGGTAGCAACGGGAGGACAGCTTTCTGTATTGAGCTTTAACATGGTCTTTTTAACATTATTAGGTACAACTCTAATTATTGCTTCAGGAACTTGCTTGAACAATTATTTAGATCGTGATATTGATCAAAAGATGGCTAGAACGAAAAAAAGAGCTTTAGCAGATGGACGCTTAGACCCTAATCAAGTTTTAGTTATGGGGTTTGTCGCCGCTATTTTAGGAACGGTCTTGCTATTATTCGTTAATGTCTTAACTACATTAATTGCTCTTTTCGGACTGTTTGGATATGTGGTTTTGTATACGATGTGGTTAAAGCGAACACATCATCTAAATACAGTAGTAGGAAGTGTGGCTGGTGCTGTTCCTCCTATGATTGGCTGGTCTGCTGTAACGGGAGGACTTGAGGCTGGAGCATTTATTTTATTTGGTATCATGTTTGTGTGGCAAATTCCTCACTTCTTAGCTATCGCCATTCGTCGAAAAGAGGATTATGCAAAGGCAGGTATTCCTATGCTACCCGTTGTTTTTGGTAATAAAACAACAAAGTGGCATATGCTTAACTACGTTGCTGTGTTGATACCTGTATCGTTATTGTTACCTTTGTTTGTAAAGCATGTAGGGGTAGGGTACACAATTACAGCTATCCTTCTTGGTATCTTGTGGATTGCCATATCACTCAAAGGATTTAAAGCTGAAGATGATGTGAATTGGGCAAAGCGTCATTTTATTTTCTCTTTAAATTACATGGTGTTATTGTTTGCTAGTATGATGATCTTTTCTATCTAACTTACTGTTTCAATTGTCTAGCAAAACGTATCCAAACATATATCATATTCTAAATATAAAACAATTCCTGTTAGCTTCTTATGGGAATTGTTTTTTTTTACGTACAAGAAAGTATAAAATTTGATACCATGTTTTCTTCAAATTTTATACTTTCTGACGGCATGAAAAGCTTCCTCTAATGATGGACTAGACGACTTCTTCGAAGAGGGCTTCGATAGAAGCTTTTCTTACAGTCTAAGAATTTATAAAATTTGATACAATGATTTCTTCAAGTTTTATAAATTCTGGCTGCATGTAAAAGCTTCCTCTAATGATGGACTGGACGACTTCTTCGAGAGGGCTTCGATAGAAGCTTTTCTTATATTCTCTTAATAAAATGTGTCCTTTTATTTTAGAGATTATTTTCATTAATTTAAGTGCTTTTGGTCATCCTAAGGATATCAATCTGAATAGTTAGGAGCTGACCATGAAAAATAAGAATTGGATCATCACTATCATTATAGTTTTCTTAACCATCCCGTTTTTTGCTTCCATTTTCACCTCGGATGAGTCACGTGACTTAGAAGAAAATACAAGGATACAGGAAGAAGGATTCTCGAAGCAGCACCAGATTCCTCGAAAGCAATACCATGGAGCTGAAGCTCAAGGGAATCAAATGGAACAAACTCAAAAAGGGCAACTTAAAAAAGTTTCTGGAAAAGTGATGGATCAAGTATTAGCCAAGGACTTAGCCATGACGACCTCACTTTATGTTGAACAGTTAGAGGAGCAGCTAGAGCGTTGGAGTAAGGTAAGTATGGGTAGTGAGGAAGCCCTAAATCAATATAAAACTGAATTACATAGGCATAAATATATTCACTCACTAGGCCTTATACAAGATGGGAAGGCTATCCTTGAAAAAGGAACAATCGATGAACAAGCGTTAAAGAAGCTTAAGGATGATACGTCCGAGGTGTACCGATCAAGCCCTTACATGTCTGAGGGAAAACAAATGATGCTACTGGGGAGAAAGAATGAGGAAGGAGATTGGATCGTTGGGGAAATTGATTTATCTTTTATAAAAGGTTTTGTTGGAAGTCTAGCTTCTGTAGCTGATGCTAACGGGAATTTCTTTATTTCTAGTGATGAAAAGCATGAGGTGAAATGGAATCAGAAGCTAGCGGAAAGAGACGATGTAGTGTCTGAGGCGGTTCCAGAGCTTGACTGGAGAATAGTGATTTATTCTAAGGAAGAGCCAGATCATCAAAGAATCCATTATAAAAATGGGCAAGTATTTGTTCAATTTACGTCAGAGGACACTGCTTCTGAGTGGATACAAGAGCATCCTGAATTTATTATAGAAAAGCAGTATGGAGAATTGGTATTACTTTCTCATACCCAATTGAAGACTGAAGAGCTCATTCAAACTCTTACACAATTTCCTCAAGTTGTTCAGGCAGAGCCAAACTATATTTACAATAAACAAGCACAAGAAATTCTCAATAATCAAGCGCAAGTAAGATTTACTCAAGCACAAAATGATGGCGCTGAGGTTAAAAAAAGTCCGAATGATGAGTTTTTCATGCCCTATCAATGGAACCTTAAAGAGATCTTTGCTGAGCAAGGCTGGGGACTTAGTAGTGGTTCAACACAGATTACGATAGCTTATCTGGACACAGGTATCGATATCGATCATGAGGATTTGAAGGATAAGATTGATGATGGGTTTAACTCCTTTGATAAATCAACAAATATTGTGGATGAGCATGGACATGGGACTCATGTTGCCGGAATCATTGGAGCTTTGACCAACAATGTAACGGGCATCGCTGGAACGGCCTGGGAGAATCGAGTACTGCCTGTTAAGGCTTTAAATGAAAACGGAGAAGGAAGCATATTTGAAATCGCAAGCGGATTAATATGGGCGACTGATCATGGTGCTAAAGTCATCAATTTGAGCTTAGGAGACAGTGAGCACTCTGACCTCCTCTATGATGCGATTCGTTATGCCTATGAGCGTGATGTGGTGCTTATAGCTGCTGCGGGGAACGAAAATGTGGAAGAGCCTATGTTTCCTTCAGCTTACGATGAGGTTCTTGCTGTTTCAGCAGTAAATGAGAAATTAGAGAAGGCGGACTTCTCTAATTATGGACCGCATATTGATGTAGCTGCACCTGGAGAAAATATTCCTAGTACGTTTATAGATGATCAATATGTGTTTATGTCAGGGACATCAATGGCTTCTCCGCATGTAGCAGGATTGGCAGGGTTAATACGTTCCTTTAGACCGGATTTAACGAATGATGAAGTGATGGATGTCATTAGAAAGACGGCTACGGATTTAGGTGCTCCTGGACATGATCCGGTGTTCGGTCATGGGTTGATTAACATTGAGAAAGCTTTACAGTATTTACAGAATGGAAAAGAAATTTTACAAGAAGGTGTAGAACAAGATATACCTGAATGGGGATGGCCAGAATGGCTGAGAAGAATATTTCAAAATGATAGACACTAATAAGCCTTTAATATTTCCCCGGCAAGCGCAGAAACCGCCATTATTCTGAAGATGGCGGTTCTTTTAGCCGAAAAAAGGAAGAATTTCGACACTATATTAATGGATGCTTGGTGAAAATAGGGGTGTTACACCGGTTAAAGAAAAGGGAAATCAATGTTCTATTTTCATATCTCCGAGCTTGATCCAGCCTTTTTTTCTGAAAAGCTCCGAAAGAGCCAAACTTATAAGAGCCGGAGCAATAAAATGAAGTACGGCAACCTTGAACAAAATTTCCATGTTAAAGCCCATCGTGGTAAAGGTGAAAATTTGCCCAACTAAACCGCTAGTTCCCATGCCAGCTCCTTCCTTAACACTTTCCATTTGCCAAAGTCCCGTTGCAATGGGGGCTAACAAAATTCCTGCCACTGTAGGAGGTATGAGGATTAAAGGGTTTTTAATGATATTGGCAATTTGTAGCATGGATGTCCCTATACCTTGAGCAACCAATCCACCAATACCATTTTCACGATAGCTACTTACGGCAAAGCCAATCATTTGTGCTGCACAACCAACTGTTGCCGCTCCAGCAGCTAGACCATCTAACCCAAGCATAATGGCAATCGCTGCGCTTGATATAGGTGCTGTTAAGGCAAGCCCCATTAAAGTAGCTACGAGTATACCCATAAGTATAGGTTGCTGTCCCACCGACCAGTTAATTAATTCACCAAAATAGATCATGGCCTGCCCAATAACAGCACCCATGTAAGTTGCTGTTAGGTATCCTACAACAATGGTTACAAAAGGGGTAAAAATAATATCTAACCTAGTTGTTTTTGATACGAGTTTACCAAATTCAGTGGCTAGGACAGTGGCTATGTATGCACCAGCAGGACCACCTGCTTCTACGCCTGCTGCACCTGCGATAACTGCTGCAAATAGAACAAGAGGTGGAGCCTTAAGGGCCAAGGCTACGGCTACGCCTATAGCAGGACCATAGAGATCCATCGCTAGCTGCCCAAGACTGATCAGAAGCTGAATATGTAGTTGTTCCCCAATAGTTCGTACAATTAAACCTATGACTAATGATGAAAATAAACCGAGGGCTAAGTAAGAGAAGGCGGTAATAAAGTAGGTTTTTAAGGATAAATCTATCCCTTTTTCTGCTAGTCTCTTTTTCATTGATACACATCCCTTATAAACGATAAAAGCATATTGAATTCATGTATGAAAAAGCCAAACTGTGTATAGGTTATCGCATCTCAACAGCTATCATACTTCTTTTGGCTAAAAAGGCAAAGAAATTTTACCAAAAAATCTTATGAATTTGTTGACAGTATACTTATATCACATTAAAGTCAATTAATAAACAAGAGACGCAGGAGAGTGGAAAACATGCTAGAAGGAAGGATTTGTTTTGTAGGTGCGGGGGCTATGGCTGAGGCAATTTTATGTGGAATGCTTAATCATAAGATTGTGAAGCCAGGTCAAATTTCAGTTACAAATAGAGATGACCGATTTAGATTAGATGAACTAGTGTATAACTTCGGAGTTGTAGGAGATAGCTCGCAAAAATATCGCTCTATCCAAGAGGCTGATATTTTAATTCTAGCGATGAAACCAAAGGATATATCTACAGCATTAGAAGAAATTAGAGCGTATACTTCTCAGGAGCAGCTCGTTATTTCAGTCATTGCTGGGATATCAACGAAGCAAATCTCAGAATTTCTAGGACATCAGGCACCTGTCATTAGGACGATGCCCAATACATCTGCCATTGTGGGGCTTTCTGGAACTGGAGTTTGTGCGGGTGAATTTGCTAAAGCAGAGCATATACAAGTAGCTAGGGAGATTTTCGAAGCGATTGGTCTTGTGATTGTGACAGATGAGGAGAAGCTTGATGCGATTACTGGATTATCTGGTAGTGGACCAGCGTATGTGTATTATTTGGTTGAAGCTATGCTAGAGGGGGGGAAGGCTGTAGGGCTTTCTGAGCAGGAAGCCAAGGATTTGATTCTACAAACAGTGATAGGTGCAGCAAATATGCTTATAGAGACGAATGAATCACCTGCCTATTTAAGAGAAAAAGTGACAAGTCCGAACGGGACGACCCAGGCTGGTCTAGATGTACTCAAGCAGTATCAATTCCAGGAAGCGGTCAAGCAATGTGTTGTTCGAGCTACAGAGAGGTCTAAGGAGCTTGGGGCACAATCATCTGTTACTCTTAAGAAACAGTAGGCGTTCAAGTGAGAAGATAGCTGTTTTACCACTATTCAGTTTTCATGGATAGTGGTATTTTTGTTGGATTCGATAGTCATTTCATTATTTTTTCTTCACTTTTTATTAACCAAATTAGGCGAACGGTAATATAGTGTAGGGAATCCTTAATTTGAGGTGAGGGTATGGCTGTAATCAAGTCGAACATTAATGAGAGAAGAATGTTAGCCCGTTTAATGAGAGCCGAAGCGGAGGGTGAAGGAGAGCTCGGTATGCTTCTGGTTGGTAATGTTGGTGTAAATCGGGTCAGAGTGGGCTGCTTAGACTTCACCGATATTAATTCTATAGAACGGATGGTATTTCAACGTCCAGGTGGCTTTGAGGCAACGATTAAGCCATACTTTTATCAGCGGGCAAGGGAAAGTGAGCTAAGGCTAGCTGAAAGAGCAATTAATGGAGAAAGAAGTCGTCCAGCTGAATTTGCCCTGTGGTTTTTTAGACCTGATGGTCCATGCCCCGAACAGTGGTACGGTCAATGGAATTCTGGAAGATATAAGAGCCATTGCTTTTTCATTCCTACGGAATCGGATTGTCCGGATGTTTACAATGTATATTAAGTCGAAATCAGCAGGTATGGCAAGTCGAAAGTAAGGGCAGAGAAAGAAGAAAGTACGTTGTAAAGCAAGACGTTATTCCTAAACTAGAAATAGAATTCAGGAGGTTATAATGAATCAGCCTTATTTTAATCCATTTGTTGAACAGGAAGGTTTTTATCAAGGAGGAGAGCGAGTGAATGCTCCTCAATTCCCGCAGCAGTTACAGGTACCAACTCAAGCAGGAGCAGCCATTCCTATGCAAGGGGGATATCCATCAGGACAATTCCCTGGCTTTGGAGGAGGTACTCAAGGAAGACCACCTGTTCTTCCTCTAGAGCAGTCGTATATTGAGAACATTCTTCGTTTAAACCTAGGCAGACTAGCAACGGTTTATACAACCTATGAGTACAATTCAGAGTGGAACGCAAAAATTTATAGAGGGATTATCGATGAAGCTGGAAGAGACCACGTTATCATTAGAGACCCTGAAACAGGAAGAACATTTCTGTTACTAATGGTAAATCTAGACTATGTTGAATTTGATGAGCCTATTAATTATGTAAGTCCACAGCTTCCAGGTTTTGTTCAATCTCCCCGCTAGTAGAAGAGAGAATAAAACTTCCCTGTCCATACTATAATCCACAGTGATTTAGTATGGCAGGGAATAAAATATAGGGACAAGCCACATAGAATTTGTCCTTAATATTAGGATTGATCTTTCTGTTTATGCTCCCGGTTTAGGGTCTGAAGCTCATCAAATATTTGCTTGATCTGGAGCTTAGCGTCTGGATTATCTGCCATCCAATGCTTAGCTAGATCAGGCATTGTTTTACTTATATGAGAGTAGAGACTAAATAGCTTGACCTTACGTAAGACTTCTGTAGAAGAATCACCTGTTAACAGCTCGGCATACTTTTGCACAAATCGTTCAAATTCCTGCTCAAATTCATCCATATTATCACCCTTTCAATGACAACCTCTGATATAAGTGTAATATAAGCTGACTTCCTATTTCAATCCACAGAATCAATCTGATTGGGACTCTAGTGTAATCGTTACGAGTATAGGAAGGTATTGTTATAGAAGCTATCCTATGTATACAGAAAAATGAACAGGTCAAGGATAGGAATGGAGGTGAACTGAATGAAGCTAGGCTGTCATGTTAGTATAAAAGAGGGGTTTTTAGCGGCAGCTAAGCGCGCTTTGTCTTTCGGAGCAAAGTCTTTTCAATATTTCCCCAAAAACCCACGAAGCTTAAGTGTCAAGAACATAAATGATAGTGATGCGTTAGCCTGTGCTCATTTCTGTAAGCAGCATAATCTTGTTTCTTTCGCTCACACTCCTTATCCAACTAAGCTATGTCCAACCACTAATACGTCGAGGGAACTTATTCAGAGTTCTCTTTTAAATGATTTAGAAATAGCTGAACATTGTGGTTCAGTTGGTGTCATTGTGCATTTTGGACAATCCAAGGAAAGAGATAGACTTGCTGGATATAAGCAAATGATCAATCTGCTTAATGAAGTGTTAGAGCAGTGGAAGGGAGAGGCTTTACTATTAATTGAAAATAACGCTGGACAAGGGAGCAGAATGGGTATTACGCTGGAAGAAATGGTACAGATCCGTACCTTAACTAGCTATCCAGAAAAGATAGGCTTTTGCCTTGATACCTGTCATGCTTTTGCTAGTGGACTGTGGAATGGTCAAACAAAAGAGCCACTGATCACAGATGCTAAAAAATTAAATTATCTTGAAAACTTAAAGGTCATTCACTTAAATGACTCTGTATACCCTTTCCGATCCTATAGAGATCGACATGCCTGCCTAGGCGATGGAAAGATAGAGCTAAACGGATTTATTGATCTTCTTTCCTGTTCAGAGCTACAAAACACGCCTTTCGTCCTTGAGACTCCTTATACCTCTACATATACCTATAAGGATCAAATAGAGTACATAACGGGTTTAGTTGAGAACTAAATCTTCAAAGCGTTGATATGGTTCGTTATAGCAAAAAAAATTCTTGAACGGTCATAAATAAGGCTCTATTTCGAATAATTATATAATTGGCGTATAAAAGGCGTTCTGCCAATGTAGTATTTGTTTGGATATTGAGAAAGAAAGGGATGATCAAAGGTGACAAATAAATGGGAGAATAAGAGAGAAGAGAATAAGTTTTTTACAGTTGATCAAGCGAATGAGCTAACACCCCTCTTTCAACAAGAAATTATCTTACTCCAAGAGCTTAAAAATAAATATGACATCAAGACGGCCCAGCTTTATGACTTTAAAAGAGTTAAGGCAAAAACGGGTAATGGTATAGAGGAGCATAAAGACACATTCTTTATCTTAGAAACAGAGATCGAATTTATTCAGATTGAAATGCAAAGCATCGTCTACAATATCGAGTCTAAAGGTGCGATACTAAAGGATATTGATATGGGTCTGATTGACTTTCCGACCATTATTGATGGAAGTGAGATGGAGCTTTGCTGGAAATACGGTGAAGATAAAATTAAATACTATCATGGTAAAAATGAGGGTTACTATCACAGAAAACCTCTTGAAGATGATATTCAACCTGAAAAGGAATAAGGTATTCTACTAAGGGCCTAGGCTAGTTTTAGCGTTTAATAACTGTAAGAAGCATGTTTTCAAATCGCTGCTGATCTTCATTAGAGAATGCCCTAGGTCCTTTTACTCTTCCTCCTCCACGTCTATGCTTCGCTGAAAGATACCTTCTCAACATAAGCTCATCAAGATTGTCCTGAGTGTATTCAAAGCCAGTGTGATGAATAGCGTAGCTCTTTTTAGCTAATACCATTGCTGCTAATCCATAGTCTTGTGTGATAACTACGTCCCCAGCTTTAATATGATTAACAATATAAAGATCTGTAGACTGCTCGGAAGCATCTACCATAACATGCTCAACATTTACTTGTGTAGCAGTAGAGGGACTATAGTGGGCATAGCTGTAGACTAACACAACGTGTACATCTTCCTTTTTAGCGATTGTAATGATGTTTTTTTTCACAGGACATGCGTCAGCATCTACGTAGATCTTCACCAAATTATCCTCCTTCCTTTAACTCCTTTGAGTACAATACCATTCTTATTATAATCTATTCTATTGACAAAAGTCTGTTTGAAATGAGGCAGCTACTGAATTTTCATTGCGTAAGCTAATGGTTTCAAGTAATATTAGAGTGTTCCTCATGTAGGGGTTATGAAAAAATGGTGTGAGTTTAGTAAAAAGAGGGAATAATGTAGGAATCATTGATCTACATGGAGGTTATCTGTGATGCCCAAAATTCTTTCAGTTGCTACTCAGAATCCAACTTACGAATACGAGCAGGAAGAAACGTTAGCTTTAGCCAAAGAGCTATTTCAAGATGCTTTTGAAGATTTAGATCGACTTTTGAAGGTTTTTCATAATGGTCAAATAGAGCGAAGGTATTTATCTGTTCCATTAGAGTGGTTTTCAGGTTCAGAGAAGGGCATGAAGGATAAGAATGATCGATACGTCAAGTTAGCGACCGATTTAGGGGTCGCATGTATTGAGGATTGCTTACAAAGTACGGAGTATTTGAAGGAAAAAATCCAATATGATGAGATAGACGCCATTTTTTTTATTTCTAGCTCTGGACTCTCAACGCCAAGTATTGAGGCAAGAATTATGAACCGACTCTCTTTTCAGCCTCAAACTAAGAGAATCCCTATGTGGGGCTTAGGCTGTGCTGGAGGAGCATCAGGTCTTGCTAGAGCATACGACTATTGTCTTGCCTATCCTAACGCTAAGGTGCTTGTGCTTTGTGTTGAGTTATGTAGCTTAACATTTCTACATAATGATTTTAGTAAAAGTAACCTGATTGGAAGCTCATTATTTGCTGACGGGGTTGGCTGTGTTTTATTGGTAGGAGATAAGGTTCAAACTGAGGCCCTACAGAATAAGGATAAGCTCCCGCACATTTTAGGAACCCAATCTAATCTGATGCCTAACTCAGAGGACGTCATGGGCTGGAATGTTGTCGATGAAGGGATGCAGGTGGTTTTCTCAAAGGATATCCCGAGTATCGTTTCTACATGGCTAAAGCCGGTTGTGGATGAGTTTTTGTTAAAGTATAAGCTCTCTCCTTCAGCTATAAAGCACTTTATTGCCCATCCTGGAGGGAAGAAGGTGCTAGAAGCGTATAAAAAAGCCCTTTATTTTGATGATGAAATGATCTATGATTCCTTGGAGGTTTTAAAGCATTTCGGTAATATGTCGGCAGCTACAGTGTTATTCGTTTTAGATCGATTTATGAAAAAGGATATCCAGCAGACCGAAAAGGGCTTAATCACCGCACTTGGACCAGGATTTAGCTCAGAGCTACTTCTAGTCGAGTGGAAGGGTAGGGAGCAAGCTATATGATCTTTTGGATAATCATTGCTCTTATTGTTCTGCAGCGGCTTATGGAGCTTAGAATTGCCAAGGGTAATGAGGTATGGATTAAAGAGCAGGGAGGCTATGAGGTTGGTCAAAAGCACTATCCTTTTATCGTTGCTCTGCATGTTCTATTCTTCATTAGCTTAATCATTGAAGCGAGTATATCGTCCTTTTCATTAGGCTCAGGCTGGCCGCTTTTACTGGTTATTTTCATTGTGACACAGGCTCTTAGAGTATGGAGCATCGTTTCCTTAGGAAGGTTTTGGAACACAAAGATTATGATATTACCCCAAGCCCATGTTCAAAGGAGAGGACCATATCGCTGGCTTAAGCATCCGAACTATGTGATCGTGGCGATTGAGCTCCTAGTGATTCCGTTACTATTTGGAGCTTTTGTAACGGCTGTTGTGTTCACTATACTTAACGCTATATTAATAGGGCTAGTTCGCATTCCTGCAGAGGAAAAGGCGCTTAGAGAAGCTACTGATTATAGTGAGGTTTTTACAAAATAAGCTCTGTAAAATGTATATTTGTTAAGGAAGGAGAACGTTAAATGGGAAGAAATAGGGGAGGATTTAAGGAGTTCGGATTAAAAGAAAACATTCTAAAGGCTGTTGACGATTTATACTTTGAGACGCCTACTCCAATTCAGCAGGAAACGATTCCGCTTGCTCTAGAGGGCAAGGATGTGATTGGACAAGCTCAAACAGGAACGGGAAAAACGGCGGCTTTTGTACTTCCAATGCTACAAAAGATTAACACTGATCTAAAGGATGTCCAGGGGTTAATTCTCACTCCCACAAGAGAGCTTGCGATTCAGATTACGTCCGATATTGAAGAGCTAGCTAAGTATATGGATATCCATGCGGTTTGCTTACATGGTGGTAGAGATATCCAAGCACAGATGAATAAGCTTGCAGGAAAGGTACACATTGTTGTAGGTACACCTGGACGAGTACTGGATCATTTACATAGAGAGACGATTCATTTTGGAAGAACACGGGTCCTAGTATTAGATGAAGCAGATAAAATGCTTGAAATGGGCTTTCAGGAGGATGTTGAAACAATCATTGCAACTACTCCGAGGAAGAAGCAAACGTTACTCTTTTCAGCGACGATGCCTGATCGAGTAAAGCAGCTAGCCCATCGTTTTATGCATCAGCCGCCACATATTCGCATCGGATTAAAGCAGCTTACATCAGAGAAGATTAAACAGGTTTACTATGTTGTGAACCAGAGTGATAAGACGGAGGAGCTAGTTAAGCTTGTTCAGAATCTAAGCCCGTATTTGTGTATTATTTTTGTGAACACACAAAAGAAAGTGGATTTTATTACGGACCAATTACTACAAGAGGGCTTAGATGCAAAGGCTTTGCATGGTGGACTTTCACAGAACAAGCGCGAGCGCTTAATGAATGAATTTAGACAGATAAAGTTTCAATACTTAGTTTGTACAGATATTGCAGCTAGAGGATTGGACGTTGAAGGAGTAACTCATGTCATCAATTATGATCTTCCTTCTGACGCTGAAAGCTATGTTCACCGAGTTGGTCGTACAGGACGAGCTGGTGAGGAGGGCTTAGCCATATCCTTTGTCTCACCAAGGCAAAAGCCTATGATGAGGAAAATTGAATCAGTTATCAAGCAAAGCATTGAAGAAGGTATCTTATCACAGAGCACTAAATCGGGGACAAAGCCTATAACAAATGTGACTCAGAATAGGAAACCTTCAGTCAAAACGATAGCAAAATCTACAGAAAAAGGTGCTCAAAGCTCAGCATCTTCCTCCTCCACAAAGGAGCGGAAAGAGAGCTCAGGTGTATCCAATAAGAAAGTGAAACCAGGATACAAGAAAAAGCTAGCAGCAGCCAAGCAAAGAGAAGAGCAGAAAGAGAAGAGAAAAAAAATACAGAAAAAGATTAATCAACAGCTGAAGAATAATAGAAGAAAAGGTTAGTTATCTGGTAAGAATCGGTCTTTATGCCGATTCTTTTCGTTTTTTGTTGTGATATAATGTCTACTATGGGCCTAATGATGGTTTTTTGTTTAAAATCTACCAATTCTGATAGAAGGAATCAGTAGATAAAGAGAATGAAGTCGAAAAAAATGTAAGATATTTTTGGCTAAACACACATTTTTGTGAAACTAAAGGGGTCAGGATTTCGTTATTATAGTAGGAGGTGGATTAGATTAAGGTGAGAAACATAGCCAGTGCAATATATATAGAGAGGAGCATGGTGGGTGGAAGACGACCTAAAGGCACAGGAGCAGATTAAGGCAAAAGACCAAACAGTTCTTAGAGCCGTACATATTGAAAGAGAATTTGTAACAGGGAATACGACCTTAAAAGCCTTAAAGGGAGTTGACCTTTCTATAGATGCTGGACAATTAGTTGCTTTAAAAGGGAGATCGGGATCTGGTAAAACAACGCTCTTAAATATTATGGGCGGATTAGATCAGCCAACGAGCGGGCAGATGTTTTTTCAGCAGCAGGAGATCAGTGCTCTTCCCGAACGAGAAAGAACGCTACTAAGGCGAGCTCAATACGGTTTTATTTTTCAATCCTTTGCTCTTATGCCTCTGCTTTCAGCAGAGGAAAATGTAGAGCTGAGCCTAAGAATGGCTGGCGTTGAGCGTCGTTTTTGGTCCGATCGAGTGGCAGAGTGCTTGGATTTTGTTGGTTTGACGGGGAGAAAGAAGCACCGTCCCTTTGAACTGAGTGGTGGAGAGCAGCAGCGTGTGGCAATTGCTAGAGCTATAGCCCATAAACCAACTCTTATTCTAGCGGATGAACCGACAGCAGAATTAGATACTAGAATGGGATTTCAAGTCATGCAGTTATTTAGAGAGTTGGTAGAATCAGAAGGAATAACCATATGTATGACCACCCATGACCCAGCAATTATGGAGGTGGTAGATCGTGTATATGCCATGGTCGACGGAAAGCTCATCGAAGAAGCAGTCAAAAAAGAAGAGTAATACGATAAAAGGGCTTACAGGAGCAATGTTCCTCTCCCTAATGTTATCAGGATGTTCTTTGTTTCCAGTAGAAGAAGTGGATGAAATTGTTCCTATTGTTGCCCCGCCGACGTCTACTCAAAAACCAGAGTATGAGGTTAAGAGAGAGACGATGGAAATTAGTGTACGTGGAAATGGTCGTCTAATGGCTGCAAGGGAGGAAGCTCTGTATTTCTCCGAATCAACTCTACCTATATCAGAGATTAACGTAGAGGTTGGTCAAGAGGTTAATGCGGGTGACGTCCTAGTCCGGTTAGATACACGAGACTTAGAGTATCAAATCCAAAATAGCGAATTTGATATGAAGCTTGCTGAGCTGCAAATGATAGAAATGCTTAGAGCCGAAGAAGCAAATGATAACAGTATAGAGCTAGAAAGAGCTACCATGGAGTTTGAAAAGCAGAAGCTAGCTCATCAGCAGCTTTTAGAGCAGGTTCAAGGTTCTACCATTGTAGCTCCATTCTCTGGAGAAGTCATTGCTGTAAGGAAAAAGGTTGGAGACCCTGTGGAGGCTTTTCAGCCAGTTATTGTTTTAGCAGACTCTGGAGATTTAAAGGTTACTATTTCTTCCTTTAGCCGGAATGACTTAGCTGAAATTGCCATTGGCATGCCGGCAACAGTTAGAATCTCTGGAACGAATGAAGATTTAATTGGGGAAATTATTTCTCTACCTCAGGAAGAGGATGAGGATGAGGAAAATAACGTTAATCGAGAAACGTACGTTACCATTGGAGTTGACCAGCTCCCAGAAGGTCTAAGGAGAGGGATGTCTTTAGATGCTAGAGTGGTGACATTAAGAAAGGAAAATGTATTAACTATTCAAGGTGGTGCCTTAAGAACGTATAACAATAGACATTACGTTCAGGTAAGAGATGAAAATGGAAGACGTGACGTAGACATTGAGATTGGCCTGCAAACCCCAACTCAGATAGAGGTAATATCTGGATTGGAAGAAGGTCAAATCGTGATAGGGAGATAGTAAGCCATGCAAATTTTAAAACTTCTGTATCGTAAGATGTGGAACAACAAATGGCTTACTCTCAGCTTACTAACTGGATTAATCATTTCTGTTGCTTTATCTACGAGTATACCCATCTATACAGATGGTGCACTAAAAAGACTTTTAGATAGAGAAATAAGAGATGAAACAACTGGTCTTTCCGCCGGGGCCATAGTAAGCCGTTATCAAGCTGTTTCAGGTGCTCCGACGAATCTTGAGCAATATGAAGCAGTCAATGAATTTTATCGCGAGGAAATTAAGGATTATTTTAATTTAGGTATTCGAGAAAGTGTCCAAATGGCTGGTTTGCGACCTAGCCAATTACAGCCAGTAGATACGGAACGGATTAATCCGAATATACGGAGACAGGTTTCCTTAGATTCGTATACAAACTTTGCCGATCATATAACTATGGTAGATGGGGAAGTGTTTAGTTCAACCGTCAATGGTGGAGTGATTGAAGCGATCATTACACAGCAAGGCTTGTATGATCTTGAAATGAGGGTGGGAGATGAATTCCTTATCCAAAATCATGGGGGATCGGCACAGCCTTTAACTGTTAGAATTGTTGGAGCTTACGAGCCAAATCTCGAACAGACAAATTACTGGTATATGGGCTTAAGTACATTAAACACAGCCCTTATTGTTCACGAAGATGTTATTCAGGATTACGTTCTGAGGGAGCGTCAAATTCCATTAGGTCATGCCTCCTGGTATCTTGACTTTAATGTTGCTGAGCTAACGATGAGTAAAGCCTCTGATGCCATGAATAAATTAGAGAGCCTAGAAGTACGAAGCAACCAGCTTCTACCTTACACACAGGTCGTAGTCACGTTCTCTAATTTGTTAAAGGAATATCGTAATCAGGGTACACAGCTACAGCTGCTTTTATTTACATTAGCTGCTCCAATTATTGTTTTAGTTCTTTATTATGTTGTTATGACATCGAAACAAGCTTTGGATCGCCAAAAAGGTGAGATTGCCTTATTGCGGAGTCGTGGTGGAAGTGCAAATCAAATTTTTTGGATCTACTTACTTGAAGGATTATTGCTTGGCGGAATAGCCATGCTTATTGGACCGTTCTTAGGCCTAACAATGGCTAGAGTGATTGGTGCATCAGACGGGTTTCTGCTATTTGTGAACAGACAGCCATTAGAATTAAACTTAACTTTGACAATCTACATATATGGTCTAATTGCTGTGTTTATTGCTTTACTAGCAACAATCATTCCTGCCTTATCTGCCGCACGTAGCTCAATAGTAAGCTTCAAGCAGCAGTCGGCCCGTTCGACTAAAAAGCCCATTTGGCAACGCTTTTTCTTAGACTTTGCTTTATTGGGAGTTGCCGGGTATGGCTGGTACATGTTTAATGAAAGGCAAATTACTCTGGTTAGTACGGGCTTAAGCTCAGATCAATTAGCTGTTCATCCACTATTGTTTTTTGTACCTTCCATTTTCCTATTTGCTTGTGGGATGATCCTAATACGTGTATTTCCTTTATTGATGGCCCTATTTTCCAAAGTAGGGAAGAGATTTGGAAGTGTTCCTTTGCATATTACTCTTATGCAGGTATCACGTTCCTCAACTCAATACAATGCGATCATGCTTCTATTGATATTAACGATTGGGCTAGGGATTTATAGCTCTTCTGCTGCAAGAACAATAGATGCAAATAATAAGGATCAGATGCTCTATCAGTATGGAACAGACGTTGTAATGCAGGGAATTTGGGAGCAGCACATTGAGCGCCCTACTACGCCACCAACCGGCCCACCATCTCCACCTGGACCCGGAGGACCGCCTGGAGGTGGGGGAGGTAATCCCGGAGGATCTGGTGGTGGTGAACAGAATGTGAATGCAACGTATGTTGAACCTCCCTTTCAAATCTTTAATGAACTTCCTGGAGTCAAACATGCTGCTCGAGTTTACACACAAAGAGGAGCTGCTTCTGTAGGAAGTAAAAATTTAGGGAATTCCATGATTATGGGTATTGATGTGCAGGATTTTGCCGAGGTGGGGTGGTTTAAACGAACAACGCTTCCAGCTCATCAAAATGTTTACCTAAACGCTTTGGGGCAGGAAGAGTCAGCGGTCATTGTATCTCAGCAAGCGGCAGAGAGGCATGGTTTATCTCCAGGAGATAGTGTAAGGCTGACGATTAATCGGACATCCGTAGATTTTGTTATCGTAGCGGTGATTCCCTATTGGCCTAGCTTATACCCGCAGGAAATGCCGTTTTTCATTGGAAATCTGAATTACTTCCAAGATATGGCGCCATTGGCTCCCTATGAGGTTTGGATGAGCGTAGAAGAAGGAACAAGAACGTCTGACCTTATTGAAATTCTTGCTGAGAATAACATTTATCTTGCGTATGCTGAGGATGTCAACAACGAGATTATTATTCAAGGACAGCATCCAAGCAATGCGGGTCTCTCAGGTATATTAAGCTTAGGATTTTTGGTTGCTTCAGCCGTATCATTGGCCGGCTTTGTTCTTTATTGGTTCTTCGCTTTACAGAATCGTATTGTGCAATTTGGGGTTTTACGAGCCATGGGTATTTCTAAAAAGCAATTACTTTCCATGCTATTCGCCGAACAGATCATGACAGCTGGATTCGCCGTTGTGATTGGGGTCGCTTTTGGGCAAATCACTAGTAAGCTGTTTTTACCGTTTCTTCAAATCGGTCAGGATGTGTCTAGGCAAGCTCCTCCATTCCAGGTTGTTGTTGAACAGAGTGACTTAAATCGTCTATACGTCGTGATTTTATGTATGATTTTAATTGGCTTAGGCTTACTCGTCTTCAGAATTAGTCAGCTGAAGGTTCATCAGGCTGTAAAACTCGGAGAGGAGAGGTAAACATGATTCAATGTGAAAGCTTAGTGAAAATCTACAAGGTTGCTGATTTAGAGGTTGTAGCGTTACAGGGCTTAAACTTCAACGTTGAACAAGGTGAGATGATGGCGATCATAGGGAATAGTGGAAGTGGTAAATCTACTCTTCTAAATATCCTTGGAGGACTAGATCAGCCTTCAGCCGGTCAGGTACGAGTTGGAGAATGGGACCTGCTAAAAATGTCTGAGAAGGATTTAGTTGAATATAAGCGTAAAACAGTAGGCTTCGTATGGCAAAACAACGCTAGAAACCTGATCCCATATTTAACAGCTCTAGAAAACGTAGAAATTCCGATGATGCTTTATGGCAAATCGGATCGCAAAAAAGCAATGGAGTTATTGGAAGCGGTAGGCTTAAAGGATCGTATGCATAATAAGCTGCATCAGCTTTCAGGAGGGGAGCAGCAGCGTGTAGCGATATCAATCGCTCTCGTAAATGAGCCTCAAATTCTTTTGGCTGATGAGCCTACTGGATCAGTTGATACGAAAACAGCAGATACGATTTTAGATATATTCCGTAGGTTTAATAAAGAGTTTGGTTTAACGGTCGTTATTGTTACCCATGATCCTTCTTTAGCGAAAAAAGTTGATCGAGTCATAGCGATACGTGATGGAATGACGGTTTCTGAGTTTTTACGGAGGAAGGAAGCTGGAGATTTCGATCAAAATCCAGATGAGAGTCATGAGGAATATGTAGTTCTAGATAAGGTTGGGAGATTACAGGTTCCGAGAGACTATCTCGAACAACTAAAGGTTGGTAATCGCGTTAAAATGGAGTTTGATGGTGAAAAAATTACGATACGTGCTCCAAAAGAATAATGCTTTCTATGTATTTCTGCATAGATTCATGATAGAAATGTTAAGTAAAACGTTGAAAAGGGGAGAGTAGCTTGAAAAAGACAAAAAGGTTAATTAGTTTAGTTTTAGTGGCCACTTTTATGCTAACTTTGCTAGCAGGTTGTTTTTCAAATGAAAGTGATGCCGATGCAGGACCACAGGTTCTTCGGATTTTAGGAGGATGGGGAGAAGATAACTATATAAGACAGCAGTGGACCGATCATTTTGAGATCGCTAATCCTAATATTGAAATTGATTTTACTCCTTTGTATGAGCCTCATAACCCAAATCAAGGGGAAGAGGTGGAGCAAGAGGATCCACGTGAAAGAATTAAGCGTCTCCTAACAGAAGGAACTCCACCAGATGTTATCATGCTAGACTCGGATATTTCCATGCTTTCTTATCTAGTTGATGAAGGTCTTGTACAGCCTTTGGACACTTTTATGGATAATAGTGATTTTGATGTAAATAGCCTGGTTCCAGCTATTAGGGAAGGGATTCGTGCAGCAGGGGATGGAACAAGTCTTTATGCTTTAGCTCCAATGTTTCAATCAACAGCCCTGTTCTACAATAAAGATTTATTTCAGCAGTACAATGTACCATTCCCGACGGATAATATGACCTGGCCACAAATTATTGATCTTGCGAAGCAGTTTCCTTTAGGGGATAGCGAAGATCAAGTGTATGGACTTTGGAGTAACTATGGTGACGCTAGTATTTATGAGTTTATAACCAGTTATGCTGCACCACTAGGGCTTTCTCTTATTGATGATACTGGTGAAAATGTAGTAGTGAACACACCAGATTGGGAGCAGGCTTTATCTGAGTATACAGGTATGTATATAGATGGTGTTATGTCACGGCCACCACAGTCTGAAAGTGGCGAGTGGAACGACGATATGATGAATTATTATGAGGCCTTTTATCGTGGAAAAGCAGCCATGTCTATCTCTCAAAGCTATGAGCTATCTAACTTGTCTAACAGAAGAATGTATGACACAGAAGCAGAGCATTTTGATTGGGATGTGGTAACCGTTCCTACACATGCATCAGCTCCTGGGGTTGGTGGCGGAGTTAGCTTTAATGGATTAATGGCCATTAACAGAAATTCTTCGAATGCTAACTTGGCTTGGAGTTTTATTGAATTTAACAATAGTGAATCAATGCTAAAGATTAGATCACGTAATGATTATAGTTTTGTTTCTGTTGCGGAATACAATCAGAACTCCACGGATGGACCAGCAAATATTGAAGCGTTTTTCGCTTTAACACCAGCTCCGGATACGTATCAGTCTATGATGAGATCAAATTCCGAAAGAGTTTGGCAGGTATTTAACGTTGCTGATCAAGAGATGAGAGCTGTGATTAACGGTGATAAGACAGTACAAGAAGCTATAGAGGAAATACAAACAAAAGGTCAGGAAGCCCTTGACTCAGAAGAACCACTAGAACCACCAACGATAGGCTTTTAAACTTTCACATAAGGGAGGCTTGCCAACAAATGACTAACTACAAAGAAAAAGCAGTTGCTGCCCTTTTAGTTACAACTATGCTGGGAAGTGCTACGGCACTTCCAGCACCAGCATGGGCCAACACAACTGCTTCAGCAGATCTTAAAGCAGCTAAAGAAGCTTTCGATTTAAGGGATCTAGGAAAGGAAATCAAGTTTCTTGGAGAAAATACGATCTCTCTGAAAAATGTTCAATTGATTCCAACTAAAGGTGGACAGGTTCTTTATACAACGTTTGAAGTCAAAAATAAGTCTGCTCAAGCGTTAGATTTTTACCCGTATTGGATTCAAATGCAGTCTACAAATAATGCTAGATTCCCTGTTAGTTTTGTCGACGAGGGACAAGGAAATAAGGTTTTGCCTTCTAGCTCTAAGACCTTTTCATACTACACTTTAGTCCCTAATCAAATTACAGCAGAAGATTTAGTCGTTCGTTTGATCAAGTGGGATTTTACTACGGCTAACTATCAAAGGCAGATATATACCTTTAAATTGCCAGAAAAATTTGTTCTCTCTCCGATTGAGAAGGGCAAACGACATGCCGTTGATGTAGATGGTGTTAAGGTTGGGATGGCTTTAACTAGCTCACAGATGGTTACGGGAAGTAGCAGTAAGCAAGTAAGGCTTAGAGTGTCTCAAATCAACCAAGGTCTAAGACCTGTACAAGTCCCTAATTATGAATATGTACTTAGAAGTGGGGATGGATATACCTACCCTGTAACATACACACCAACGGATGAACCGCAGAATTTATTACCAAAGCTTGAGAAAAGTATTAACTTAACAGCGGAGCTTCCCGTAGATGCAGATATTGAATCCTTTGAACTAATTGTTTCTGAGCCTAAAGAGGAGCTAACCTATGAATTTTCTGTACCTCTAGCTAGCTTTGACTTAGGTCTTGCTGATCAGGATCAATCTGAAAGCACTGGTAAAGGAGAAACTCATGCATTAGAGGTTGATGGTGAGCCTATTGGAACAACGATAACGGATGTACTCTTAATTAATGATGGAAATAACAGAGATCAAAGCAAGATCGTTCGAGTGAGCTTAAATTTTGAGAATCAAGGGGTAAAAGCTGTAGATTTACCAGCCTACCGCTACTCAATGACAGGTAGCAATGGATATACCTATCCAGTTACTGCGAGAGGAAATGGTGCTGATACAGAGCTTCGTCCTAAATTCAAGAAGAGCATCGATCTCATCGTAGAGCTTCCAGCAGATGAGCAAATTGAAGATTTTGAGCTTGTTATCTCTGAGCCACAGGAAGAAGGCAGCTCACAGCAATCCTTCCCGTTAGCTAGCTTTGAACTAGATGTGGAACAGCTATATCTGAATTTCACTGAAATTGGAAGGACAACAAACGTTAAGATTGATGGCTATGAGTACGAGCTAAGCATGGAGAATATCCATGCGTATCCAGCAGCTTCATCATTTGATAATATCCTGTCTTATGAAATTAAGCTAAAGAATCCTAATAACTATACAGTACCGTTCCCTCAGCTAGGAGGACGATTAAACTTTATTGGTCAACAAACGGTTCCAGCAAAAGCGTTAGAGCCTACAGAATCCTCTTTATATGCTAACCAAGAGGTTAGTGTGCATATGTGGGGTAAAGTGCCTGATGACGTAAATATTCGTCAGCTCATTATCCATTTACAGGATATGCAAACTACTGAGGAAGGGCAGACTATTGATTCTGGAGATCTTGCTGTATTTAACGTTTTAAGTCGAAATATTCGTCTGCCTCAGGTTGCACATAATGATGCTCATCAGTCAAGCTACATTGGTCGCGAAAGTACAATGAAGCTGCATAGTACTGGACGTTATAGTGTATCTGGCTCAAATATCATTACAACATCGTTCCTAGTTGAAAATAAAGATAACCGTCCAATTAAGGTTCCTTCCTTCCAAGGTTACTTTGAAACTAGAGACGGAGATATCTTCCCAGCTTATCTGAAGAATAAAGATCAGCTAATTAGTCCACGTGGCTCAGCTATTGTAACCTATTGGACAGAGCTGTCTACGGATATGGAGCTTAGAGATCTAAGCTTAGTGCTTGGTCAGCCGCTTCAGGAAGATAGTGAGATCATGACAAATGCTGTCAGCTTCAAGGTGACAAGGGATAACCAAGGAATTCCTAATCCTGGTGCTCCAACTTACCATAGTGATGGAACCTTTAGTCATAGATTGGGTGGAGTGAGTATTACGATTGGTAGAATGATGCCTAATTATGAACAAGGCAATATACAATATCAGTTTAGTAAATCTCGTACTTCCGTAATAGATGACGGTTCAGAGAAGTCTCTGACATTTGAAGTTGTTAAGAGTAATGGCGATGTGGTGCATACTCAGACGCTTAATGTTGAAGCAGATGGTAATTCAAAGAGTGGAACAGAGTATATTAATTTCTCTCCTGATGATGTTCAGTATATTAGAGTATATGAGAATTTTGAAAATGGTCGAAGACAAATCGCAAACTTTTCTATGTATCAATAATTTTTGTGAATGAATTAAGAAATTTATAGCTTTGAAAGCCTCTTTCTCAAAAAGAAAGGGGCTTTTTTTCGAGAAATTTTATAGTTTTTATAGAGTTCTAAGCTAGATATAGGGCAAGGTTCGAAAAAGTTGCGCTACTTATCAAAAGTTTTTCTATCAGCTAAACGGTAATAAAACGGGCATTTTACCGAATAGTAATTATATGCTAGAATGTAAAAATGATTGTTGATTAACTCAGCATCATAAGTATCAAAGGGAGGGAAACATGAAAAAGTATATCAGTATAGCTTTTGCTATCACCTTAGCACTGTGTGTATTTGCCACAGAGGGGAAGGCACTTACTGAAGAAATCCATGGTTCAAGTGTACAGCTAGATCAGGAGCAAGTACCCTTGAAGGATCCTTTGTATATGAAGGATGGAAGAATCTTTGTACCTCTAAGATTACTATCAGAGGCCTTAGATATCGAAGTTAATTGGCATAAGAACACACAGCAGGTAGAAGTGAAGACAGCGTTTAACGATCAAATATGGTTTAATGTAGGGAGTAAGCTCGTAGCTATGAATGGTACAGAATATCTAATGGATACGCAACCATTTATGGAGGACGGGAGAGTATATCTACCCCTAAAGCATATCTCTGAAATCCTACATACTAGATTAATGTGGGAGGGCACAACAAAAACAGCACATTTAACAACAGTTGCACCATATATCGTTGAAAAAGGAGACTCTTTAGAGTCTATCAGTAAAGAATTTTCTCTTTCAGTTGGAGAATTAAAGAGAGTGAATGATACAGACGATGGATTTTTAGCCGTCGGTCAAGAGCTCCGTGTACTGGCTCCTGAGTATCTAAGCACACCACTGTCTGCTGAGGATGTCAATTTACTAGCCAAAATTATTTTTATTGAGGCTGGATATGAAGCGTATGAAGGCCAGATTGCTGTAGGTAATGTCATTATGAATCGAGTAGCACATTCTAGCTTTCCAGACACGATTCGTGACGTTATTTATCATCCTGGACAATTTCCACCTGCTCATAACGGAACCTTTGAACAAACGGTTCCAAGTGATACGGCCGTTAATGCGGCTAGAGAAGTATTGGGTGGAAAGGAATATGCCAGAGGTGCTTTATACTTCTTCAACCCCAATGTAACTAGACATTCTTTCTTTACAAGTAAGGAAGTTATAGCTACCTTTGGGAACCATCGATTTGTCAGATAGGCAAGCATTGGTTAAATAAGGATGTCCCAAAAGAGAATCAGAGGATAATTAGTTTATGTACAGAAGGCGCCTTCTACTCCAAAGTTGAGTAGAGGGCGTCTTTCCACATTTTAATGTAGGATTAGTTTTAACGGTCAAAATTGTACCTTAGGTGGAAGAATTTAAACTCTTTCAATTCTAACGGTCAAAATTGCATCTTAGAGCCTAATTAATGTATCAAAACATATGAATTTTCATTGTAAGGGTAGCTTATGACCGTTAGAGATTTAATTAGCCCAAAAATGGTTCTAAGAGTCAAATATGTCCGTTACAGATGGGGATTTGTTTAACAGTTCATTTCTTAAATTATATAATAAGCTAACAATATGATATAATGAACTATTAGAGATGCAATAAACAGTGCGAAGGCACAGAGAGTGTAAGTTGCGTAAAATATATACATTCGGGCTAGGAAATGAGTGTTCTATGTTCGGAATGTATGCATACATGCTAGGAAATGAGTGTTCTATGTTCGGGAGGAGATTACTATGAATGAGCAAAAATCAGTCATGCTAGTTGATGGTATGGCCTTATTGTTTCGCGGTTTTTTTGCCAATTCTCACCATGGCTACATAAGAAAAACATCTGCTGGCTTACCTACAAATGCTGTTTTTGGCTTTGTTAAATATTTTTGGGATGCCATTGTTACGTTTCAGCCTACTCATGTTATTTGCTGTTGGGATATGGGAAGCAGAACGTTTAGGAATGAGCTTTTTACAGAATATAAAGCGAACCGGGGAGCTCCACCTGAGGAACTCATTCCCCAATTTGATTTGGTGAAAGAGGTCGTTTCAAGCTTTGATGTGCCTAATGTTGGTTTAGTTGGATATGAAGCAGATGATTGTATCGGGACCTTAGCCAAGCTGCACAGTAGAGAGTCGAAGGTGCAAATCTTAACTGGAGATCATGATAGCTTGCAGCTACTAGATGATAATATCGAGGTTATCATTATGAAAAAAGGCGCATCCAATTATGCGGTGTATACTAGTGATTTGCTGCTAGAGGAAAAAGGAATTACACCAGCACAAATGATAGATGTAAAAGGCTTAATGGGTGATACAAGTGATAATTATCCTGGTGTCAAAGGAATAGGAGAGAAGACAGCCATTAAACTTATTCAAGAATATGGTTCTATTAATGGCATCTTAGAGAATCTGGACAAGCTGAAGCCTAGTGTTCAGAAGAAGATTAACGAGGATATCGACATGCTGCACCTGTCTAGGAAGCTAGCAGAGATTCGTTGTGATGTCCCTGTTTCCTGCGTCCTTGAGGATTGTGTGTGGAGCATGAATCCAGCCAAGGTCATAGATCAGTTTGAGGTTTTAGAGTTTAATAGTTTAAAGAAATTGATTAGCTAAGCAACAAATAGGAAATCAGTTAATTATAGATTTAATCTAATAGCATCACGAGCTAATTGATCAGCCACTTGATTTTCTTTACTCGGGATCCATTTAATAAAAAACAGATCAAAATGCGATATCAGCTCTAAAGCTTCTTCTAGATAGGGCTGATATTTTTTATTTTTAACGAAGCGTTTTTCAACTGCTTGCTCGACCAGCTGTGAATCAGTATGAAAAGAAACGATAGCCCATTTCCTTTCTTCTCCATGCTTTAGCGCGATCAATAAAGCTTCGAATTCTGCCTCATGGTTAGTAAGAAGACCAAGTGGTCTTGAAATATGCTCTACATTTCCCCCACCATGATTGATGTATATTCCTGCTCCTGATTGTCCTGGATCCCCGGCACTTGCTCCATCTATATAAACTTTTATCATCATATGACTCCTTTCATCTTTTTTGCAAGAACCACGAAAAGAATCTCGCAATGTGATAGAAACAGCTAAGCTAGATGAACTAACCTATAAATTCAGATCATAAAATGAACGAGTAGCTCGATAGTACAATAAGCCTAAATTAAGTCTGACTATCGATAATCATTCTTATTTTCGGACTTTATTTTAACATAAAAGATCGATAAGTTCAGCAAGTAAGAGAGGTTAATCTTACCCTTAAAAATATTTCCTAAAAATCAAAAGTTAAAAAAATATAAAAAATATTGCTGAATTTAGTATTAAATTGTAAAAATAGAGTGAATTGTAGCCGATATCTATTATAAATAGATTAAAAACACGCAAAATGTAAAAAAATCTGACAAATAATTTTGTTTTTTCTATTGAAAATTGTCGAAAAAATATGATATATTATGTTCAACAATTTAAGGACTATTTAAGGAAAATAACCGTAATGATTTCAGGACATCTAGGACTGGAGCATGATTTTATGAAAAAATGGACACGTTATGAGTCAAGGTTTGAGCAATTTATAACAAAATACTCAGAGGAGCTTGTAAGGTGGAGAAGGGATTTTCACCAACATCCAGAGCTTGGCTGGATGGAGTATAGGACAACATTTAAAATTGCGCAAATTTTAGAAAAGTTAAGTTATGATGTGATCATCGGGAGAGAGGTATTATCTAGTTCTTTCCGATTAGGACTCCCTGATCGTCAGCAATCTTATGCGGCTGTTGTAAGAGCTAAAGAGGAAGGAGTTCCAGAAGAGTATTTAGAGCAAATGGTGGATGGTCATACTGGACTTGTTGCCAAGCTTGATACAGGAAAAGAAGGACCTCATATCGCTTTAAGGTTCGATATCGATGCCCTACCAATTCAAGAGTTTGAGGATGCCAAGCATGACCCATACAGATTGAAGTTTCATTCTAAGCATCCAGGAGTCATGCACGCATGCGGTCATGATGGACACATGACAATTGGTCTAGGACTAGCTCATTTTATCCATGAATGCAGAGAAGAGCTAACAGGGACCTTTACCCTGCTTTTCCAGCCTGCAGAGGAAGGAAGCAGGGGAGCAAAAGCTATGGTTGAGAAAGGCTGGCTAGAAGGTGTTGATTATTTTTTAGCGGGACATATTGGGTTTTCAGTATTTGAGCTTGGTGAGGTAGCTGCAAGTACTTCCAACTTTTTAGCTACAACAAAGCTTAACGTTGAGTTCAAAGGAAAGTCTGCTCATGCTGGACAGGAGCCACAAAATGGGAGAAATGCATTACAAGCTGGTGCAGCAGCAGCCTTACAGATCCACAGTATACCCCGACACGGTGAAGGCATTACTCGGGTTAACGTGGGGAAAATGAATGCAGGAGAGGGAAGAAATATAATTCCAGAATATAGTTTATTGGAACTAGAAACACGTGGTCAAACTACTGATTTGAATCAATATATGGTTAAAGAGGTTAAACGTATCATCACAGCAGCAGCAATGGCTTATGATGTACAAGCCGGAGTTGAGATTGTGGGGGAAGGGATTAGCAGTTCATGTGATCAGGAGCTTACATATCTAATACAAAAGTTGTGGCAAGGAAGCTCAAGGATCAAACAAATTAAAGAATCAGCAGAATTAGGAGCGTCTGAGGATGTCTGTTATATGCTTCAGAGGGTCAAGGAGCAAGGCGGTCAAGCAACATATATGTTATTCGGTAGTCCGTTAGAGGCTGGACATCATCACCCACTTTTTGATTACAGAGAGGAGGTACTAGAAGTAGCGATTGAAGCGTTCTCTAGAATCGTCTATCATCTATCAACAGGTGACGAACAAGGTAATGATCACAATAAAGGTTAGGGGGAAGATCAACTTGGACAAGGTGTATCAATATATTGAAGAGAACAAGGACATGTACATTAAGTGGTTGCAGGAGCTTTGTAGACAGCCTAGTGTAGCTGCACAAAATCGAGGGATGAAAGAAACGGCAGACATGGTTCAAAAGATGATTAGTGAGCATACCCACGCAAAGGTTGAATTGCTGGAAACGTCAGGTTATCCTGTCGTTTACGGAGAAATAAATACTGGCAAGGAAAAGACCTTGTCCTTTTATAACCATTATGATGTTCAGCCAGAGGATCCGTTAGATTTATGGAATAGTGATCCATTTGGAGCGGAAATCAGAGACGGTAAGATTTATGCCAGAGGAGTGGCCGATAATAAAGGAAATCTGGTGGCTAGATTGGCTGCTGTACACGCGTATTTAAACGTATATGGTGAGATGCCGATAAACGTCAAATTTATTTTCGAAGGCGAAGAGGAAATTGGAAGTGTTCATTTAGACGAGTTTAAAGAAAAGTATCCTGAAAAGCTTAAAGCAGACGGATGTATATGGGAGTTCGGCTACAAAAATCCTGATGGTCGACTGCAGGTTAGCTTGGGCGTTAAGGGAATGCAGTACGTAGAGCTGCGCTGCAAGGGAGCAAACATTGATTTACATTCGGCTAACGCTGCTGTGATTGAGAACCCTGCTTGGCGGCTGGTTTGGGCTCTACAAACATTAAAGAACGATAAAGAAGAGATCCTTATTGAAGGGTTTTATGACCGTGTTTTAAAGCCTGATGAAGCAGAGTTAGAGCTTCTAGAGGAAATGATTTATGAAGAAGAAGCGACACTAAAGCGTCTTGATTTAGATAACTTTCTACTGAATCTTACAGGAGTTCCATTAAAGGAAAAGCTCATTTTCCAACCTACTTGTACCATTTGTGGGATTGAATCAGGATATACAGGGGAGGGAGCGAAAACAGTATTACCTTCAGAGGCTAGGGTAAAGCTTGATTTTCGTCTAGTTCCCAACCAAGATCCTGCTGAAATTAGCAAGCTATTGCGCAACCATTTAGATAAGCATGGGTTTGAGGACATAGAAATCATTACATTTACAGGTGAGCATCCGGCAAAGACAGATATACATGACCCTCTAGTACAGACTGTTCTTCAGAACGTAGAAAAAGTATACGGTAGACCACCAACGATCAATCGCATGTCACCAGGAACTGGTCCTATGTATATCCTTTGCCAGGAGCTTGGCATACCTGCAGTTTCATTGGGAGTTGGAAATGATAGCTCTCAAAATCATGCTCCTAATGAAAATATTAAAGTAGAGGATTACATCCAAGGAATTAAAATGATGGCTACGATTGTCCATGAGTTTGCTCATACTGGGAAAGACTGAGAGGGGGCTAAGTGATGAACGAGACCAAACAAGAGAGTCAGCTGCTTGCTGACGCAAAAAACATCCATCAAGAGTTAATTGCCTGGAGAAGGCATTTGCATCAGCATCCAGAGCTAGGCTTTGAAGAGAATGATACCTCTTTGTTTGTTCAAGAGAGGCTTCGTCAATTGGGGATTGAGTTTCAAAGCGGAATTGGGAGAACCGGTGTTGTTGGGTTGATCAAAGGGGATGAGCCTGGTCCAACTGTAGCGTTGCGTGCTGATATGGATGCTTTGCCGATCCAGGACGCAAAGAACGTTCCTTACGCTTCAAAGATAGAGGGAAAAGCTCATTTATGTGGTCATGATGCACATACGACGATCCTACTAGGGGCTGCGACTCTTTTAACAAAGAATAAACCTAAGAAAGGTCAAGTTAAGCTTATCTTTCAGCCAGCAGAGGAAGGTTTTGGTGGAGCAAATGAGATGATTAAGGATGGAGTTCTAAAAAATCCAGATGTAGAAATCATCTCTGGCTTACATGTTCATCACACAGCAGAAACAGGCTTTACTACCGTATGTCCTGGTCTAAGTAGTGCTGCAACGGATATGTTCAATTTAACGATTCATGGTAAGGGAGGGCATGCAGCTCATCCACACCTATCTGTTGATTCAATCGCTGTTACCTCTGAGGTCGTCTCGGCGTTACAGCAAATTGTGAGTAGACAGGTTGATCCTATCGCCCCCTTAGTCATAACTATAGGAAAAATTGAAGGTGGATATGCTCGGAATGTAATAGCCCCGAGTGTGCGTTTAGAGGGAACAGTTCGAACTTTGGATTTGCAGCTCCGATCTGAAATAGAAGAGAAGATGAACAGAGTTGTGAAGGGAATATGTGATGCGTTTGGTGCAACACATGAGCTGGAATATGAATATGGATATCCTTCCGTCATTAATGATGAGACTCTTATTCCGATATTACAGGAAGCATCTGATACTATTCTGGGAACAGGTAAGCTTTCACTTGCTAAGCCCTCGATGGGTGGAGAGGATTTCTCCTATTATGCTCAGCAGGTACCAGGTATTTTCTTTCGACTAGGTATTCGAAATGAATCGAAAGGAACGACTTTTCCGTTACATCATCCGATGTTTGATATTGATGAGGATGCGCTACCACTAGGCTCCGCTATGCTTACACAATTTGCCTTATCTGCACTTCGGAGATTAGAAAATAGCTAGATGTACATCGTATCGTAGTGTCTCTTCATACCACATCATCTAAATTCTATACACTATGATCAATTAATCATCTGTCATTTTCTTTCTTAATACATGCAAGACACAAAAAAGGGGGAGTATTTGTGAGACGATTTTGGAAGCTAGGGTTCATTAGTATGTTAGCGATATTGTTTATACTGGCTGGTTGTGGTGGTGGAAGTACAGACAGTTCATCTTCTTCAGAAGGTGGCAGTGACTCTTCAACTGGTGGAAGTGAAGCAGGCACAGACACTGAAGAGAATAGAACTTTAACTGTTGCTATGGGTACAGATATGGTATCTTTCGATATCCACGATCACAATAATACATCAACAGAAGCCATTCATATTAATGTTTTTAACTATCTTTTTAAAGGGGACGAAAACAAGGTCCTTAGTGGAGATTTAGTAGAGTACTATGACTTGGTTGACAATACAACTTGGGAATTTCGCTTAAAGCCTGATGTTACGTTCCATAACGGTGATCCGTTAACAGCTGAGGATGTTAAGTTTACTCTTGAAAGGGTAGCTACAGACAGCTCATTAAGGGAGTATCCAAACTATAGGCAAATTTTAGAGGTTAATGTTATAGATGAATTAAATTTCCAAATTATAACGGATGGACCTCAGCCAGCTTTACTTAACCGTTTATCTCGGATCGGTTCAGGTATCCTACCTAAAAATTATATCGAAGAGAACGGATGGGATCATTTCTTATCAAATCCAATCGGTTCTGGTCCATACAAATTTGTAGAGTGGATGCGAGATGATCGCGTAGTCTTCGAAGCACATGAAGATTACTGGGAGGGAGACAATCAGGAATGGGATAGACTTGTCTTCCGTGTTATCCCTGAGGCATCAACTAGGGTTGCGGAGCTTTTAACAGGTGGAGTAGATATTGCCATGAACGTACCTCCTAATGAGTGGGATCGTATTAATGGAAATGATGGAACAAACGTAATTGTTGGTGACGCTAACCGTGTTATCATGCTTACTATAAGACAGACAGAAGGTCTACCTACTTCTGATCCACGTGTCGTTGAGGCGATTGATCTTGCTATTAACAATGAAGCGATTACTGAACATATTTTAGGAGGAGCTGGGACTCCAACACGTACTCGTGTTACTCCTGGTAACTTTGGTGCTAACGAATCATTATTTAATACGTACTTGTATGATCTTGAAAGAGCGAAGGAGCTTATGGCAGAAGCAGGTTACGCGGATGGTTTCGATATTACCTTCCAATCTCCACATGGGCGTTACCTACAAGATCGTGAAGTGGCTGAAATTATCGTGAGTATGCTATCAGAGATTAATATTAATGCAAGCCTAGAGTTTATGGAATGGAGTAACTTTGTTGAAATGCGTAACTCCAAAACGAATAAAGAAATTTACATGATTGGCTTTGGTAACTCTATGTTTGATGCTGATTTAGCCGTTGACCTATACCAGTCTGATCGTGCAGCTGGAGAGACGGATTACAATGATTCAGAAGTGGACGAGCTTATTGCAGCAGCTAGAGTTAACATGGATCCAATAGAGCGTGCTGAGCAATATGAACGCATTCAAGAAATTATTGCTGAGGGTAGACCACACATCTATCTACACCAAGAAAAGAGTAACTATGGCGTAGGCGATAGAATTGACTTTACTCCTCGTATTGATGAGATGTTAATCGTTGATGATATTACACGAAAGTAAGAATTCTGAAACGAAAGTAAATAAGATTAAAGATTCTATCTCAGTAGAGAAGTTTCAGTAAGCAAAACTATGAAAGACTACCTTTAGGCTAAGGAGAGTAAATCCTTCTTAGCCTTCTATACTTTTTTTGACGAGGTGAAAACATGACGAAATACATCATAAGAAGACTTCTGCAAATTATCCCTGTGTTATTTATTATTTCTTTTTTTGTTTTTGCCTTGGTCCATTTAGCAGGTGATCCAGTTTCTTTGATGCTGCCAGAGGATGCAACAGAAGAGGATCGTGCAGCGTTGCGGGCAGCCTTGAATTTAGACAGACCTTTCCTTGTTCAGTATGGAACGTACGTGGGGAATATGCTGGTTGGGGATTTTGGAAATTCATTTAGATATAATCAGCCTGCCCTGCCTATCGTATTAGAAAGACTGCCGGCAACGCTTGAATTAGCTATTGCCTCTATGATTGTTGCTACGATCCTAGCTATTCCTCTAGGGATATGGTCGGCTACCAAGCAAAATTCGTATGTTGATTTACTAGCTACAGGTGGGTCTGTTTTAGGAAAAGCAATGCCTAACTTTTGGCTTGGGATCATGTTAATTTTGCTACTAGCAGTGACCTATCAGATTTTTCCGGTATCTGGTCGAGGAACAATTAATCATTTAGTGTTACCTGCTATTACTTTAGGAACGGGTATTGCTGCTGAAATGACTAGACTGATTCGCTCTAGCATGATTGAAATTTTACATCAGGATTATGTTCGTACGGCAAGGAGCAAAGGGTTAAGAGAATCTCTTGTTGTCTACCGACACGCATTCAGAAACTCACTTATTCCAGTTGTTACGATTATGGCTTTACAGACTTCTACGTTAGTTGGTGGAACACTGATTACAGAGACAGTCTTTTCTTGGCCAGGGCTTGGTCAGCTATTAGTACAGGCTGTAAATGCTAGAGATATGGCTATTGTGCAAGCAGCGGTGTTTGTTATAGCATTTATGGTTATTGCTATTAATCTATTATCAGACATTATTTATCGATTCTTAGATCCAAGAATTAATTATAATTAAGGGGGAGCAGCCATGTCAGCTAATACTCACAATCATCTTGCCGCCGAAACGGTAGAGCCGGTTCTCCCTAAACAACCAAGTACTTTGACGCGTTGGACTCGGCTTTTGTTAAAAAGTAAAACTGGAACAGCAGGCTTATTCATTGTTATGATCACTATTTTTATTGCTTTGTTTGCACCTCTTCTTGCTCCATATGACCCTGCTTTACCAAATACGGCTAACATGCTAAAGCCTCCTGTTTGGATGGAGGGGGGAAGTTCAGAGTATATTCTAGGTACAGATAATCTTGGACGAGATATTTTAAGTAGAATCCTTTATGGTTCACGAGTGTCCCTTTTAGTTGGGGTTGCGGCTGTTATTGTTGCTGGGGCCATCGGGCTTGTGGTTGGCCTAGTGGCAGGATACTATGGGAAGTTCTTAGATAATGTATTAATGAGATTGGTCGATGCATTCCTTGCTGTACCCAATATCTTGTTGATTCTTGTTGTCATTGGAGTATTTGGGGCGAGTCTATTGAACCTTATCATCATCATAGGTTTTACAAATTGGGTGAACTACGCAAGGGTCGTTCGTGGTGAGGTGCTGAGTGTAAAAGAGCGTGAGTACGTAAAAGCATCTAAGTCTATTGGGACAAAAAATATTGTCATAATTGTCAAGCATATTCTGCCAAATGTATTTTCTTCCTTTGTTGTCATTGCTACTTTAAGTGTAGCAAGTACGATTATCTTAGAGGCCTCTTTGAGCTTCTTAGGGTTAGGAATTCAGCCTCCACACGTATCTTGGGGTGGAATGCTCAGTTCGGGTAGGAATTATTTAGCAACTAGCTGGTGGGTAGCAACCTTTCCAGGTGTAGCGATTACAATTACTGTGTTAGGTATTATCTTTTTAGGTGATTGGCTTAGAGACATATTAGATCCTAGATCTCAAGGACGTCGATAGGAGGGAATAGCAGATGAATGATCAGGCATTATTAGATATCCAAGAGCTTAAAACGTATTTTTATACTGAAAGTGGCGTTGTTCCTTCCGTTGACGGTGTAACCTTTCAGTTGAAGAGAGGAGAAACTGTTGGAATTGTTGGTGAATCAGGTAGTGGTAAAAGTGTGACTTCCCTCTCTATTATGGGGTTAGTCGGACAGCCTGGAAAAGTAACGGGTGGAAAGATCGTATTTGAAGGAAAAGATCTCAGAACAGCAAGCAAAAGAGAAATGAGACATATTCGCGGAAATGATATTGCTATGATTTTCCAGGAGCCGCTCACGTCGCTAAACCCAGTTTTTACCGTTGGTTATCAGGTGGCAGAGGTCATCCGTCTTCATCAGAATGCTTCCAAAGAGGAGGCCAAAGTAAAAGCAATCGAGCTACTGAAAATGGTAGGGATACCTAGACCTGAAAAAGTGTATTCCTCCTATCCACACTCTTTAAGTGGAGGAATGCGACAACGTGTGATGATCGCAATGGCTCTGTCTTGTAACCCAAAGCTGTTGATTGCAGATGAGCCGACTACGGCATTAGATGTAACGATACAGGCTCAAATTCTACATTTGATGAGAGAGCTTATTCGTGAAAATGATACGTCTATCATCCTAATTACTCATGATTTAGGGGTTATCGCGGAAATGGTTGATCGAGTCATCGTTATGTATGCGGGACAGGTTGTGGAGCAGACAGATGTGTTTACGTTATTTGAAGAGCCGAAGCATCCTTATACAAAAGGACTTCTAAATAGTACTCCTAGAATTCACGATTTAAAGGATGAGCTTGAGTCAATTGTAGGTACAGTACCTAACCCAAGAAGTATGCCAAAAGGCTGTCGCTTTCATCCGCGCTGCCCATACGCCATGGATAAATGTGTTGAGGAAGCGCCAGTGCTAGAGGATTTAAAACCAGGACATCAGGTGCGTTGTTGGTTGCATGAGGACGGGGAGGTGACGCTCTAATGGAAGAACAATATATTCTTGAAATAAAGGGATTAAAGAAATACTTTGAGCTATCTGAAGGCTTTCTAAAGAAGAAAAAGCAATATTTACGTGCTGTAGATGGTATTGACCTAAAGGTGAAGGCTGGAGAAACTCTTGGAATCGTTGGAGAATCTGGCTGCGGTAAATCGACTACAGGAAATGTGATTTTACGTTTGCTTGAGCCGACAGAAGGAGAAGTTTTCTTTGAAGGTGAAGATATAACTAAGCTCTCGGAAAGTGAGATGCGTAAAAAGAGAAAGGATATTCAGATGATCTTTCAGGATCCCTTCTCATCTCTGAATCCAAGGATGAGAGTCTTCGATATTATCGCAGAACCGCTTAGAACACATAAGGTTGCACGAGGTAAGGAGCTACGCAAGCAGGTTTATGATTTGCTAGAGGTTGTTGGCTTGGATGAATCTTATGCGAATCGGTTCCCACATGAATTTAGTGGGGGGCAGCGTCAAAGGATAGGAATTGCTAGAGCACTAGCCTTAAAGCCAAAGATGATCGTCTGTGATGAGCCTGTTTCAGCGTTAGACGTATCGATTCAATCCCAAATTTTAAATCTGTTAAAAAAGCTTCAAAAGGAATTTAATCTAACGTATTTTTTCATTGCACATGGTTTACCAGCTGTAAAGCATATCAGTGATCGTGTTGCTGTTATGTATCTAGGTAAAGTTGTAGAGCTGGCCAGAAAGGATCAATTGTTTAGCAAGCCGTTGCACCCCTATACAGAGGGGTTGTTATCTGCTGTACCTATCTTAGATCCTAAGCTTAGGGATAAGAAAGAGCAAATCATTTTAGAAGGAGATATGCCTAGCCCTGCTAATCCTCCTTCAGGCTGTCGCTTCCATACTCGTTGTCCTTATGCAAAGGATAGATGTAAGGAAGAGATACCTGAATTAATAGATCATGGTGATGGACATATGGTAGCCTGTCATTACCCGTTAGAAGAAGGTACTGGTGTTATTATTAATAACTAAGCTCTAAATTTAGACTATAGGTTTAAGGAGTCATTATTAATATTTTAATAGTAAATGGCTAGAGAGAGGTGTTTGAATAAATGAAGCTAAAGCAGTATTTTACAGAAAAACAAGAAGAAATGCTTTCGTTAATAGAGAAGTTAGTAAACATAGATAGCGGCTCTTATGATAAGCAAGGCATTGATCAAGTCGGAGCTATTCTTCAGAAGGAGTACGAGCAGATAGGATTTCATGTAACGGTTCACGAGAGCGATCAGTATGGCAACACTTTATCGATTAAGCATAAGGATGCCGGGGAAACGAATATTATTATTGTAGCTCATATGGATACGGTATTTCCGGATGGAACAGCGAAGCAAAGGCCTTTTTCTAGAGATGAGAAAAGAGCGTATGGACCAGGAGTTATAGATATGAAAGCAAGTCAGGTTCAGGTGCTTTATATCATGAAGGGATTAATTGAAATGGGTAGCGATGCTTACAAAAATGTCCAAATTGTCTTGAATAGTGATGAGGAGATAGGATCTGTCTCCTCTAGACCAATTATTGAAAAACTGGCCGCAGATAAAAAATATGCACTGATTGTAGAGCCTGGTAGAGCGGATCATTCCATCGTTTCTCAACGGAAAGGAGGAGGGCGATTTACTCTAACGGTACATGGAAAAGCTGCACATTCTGGTATCGAACCAGAAAAGGGACGTAGTGCAGTTGAAGAGCTGGCACATAAGATCATTAAGATCCATGCTCTTACCAATTATGAGGAGGGCTTGACCTTAAACGCTGGATTAATAGAAGGAGGAACATCAGTCAACACTGTTGCTCCTTTCGCTACGGCTCACATTGATGTACGTGTAGTAACTCAAGAGCAGGCTGAATATGTGACAAAAGCTGTTGAGGAAATATGCTCAAAGCCTGATGTGGAAGGAACTAGAGTAGAATTGACAGGTAGTGTAGGCCGCCCACCTATGTTTCTAAATGAACAAAGCGAAAGTCTACTCAAGGTCATTAAGCAAGCAGCCCTAGAGTATGGTGTAACTTTAAAGGATACTAAAACTGGTGGCGGATCAGATGGGAACTTCACATCCGCCCTAGGAGTTGCTACAATAGATGGGTTAGGACCTGTAGGCGGAAGTGCCCATAGTGAGCATGAGTATTTAGAACTAGAAACTTTAGTGGAGCGTTCCTTGGTACTAGCAGAGACCATTAAAAAGCTTTCTTAAGGAGAATGCTTAATGAAGTTAGTCGTAGGAATAGTGGGACCAGAGGATTCTGTTAAACGAATGATTAACATTGGTAGTAAATATTATGCTAATCAACTGGAGTTTACACCAATCATTTATGGTGTGGTTAATGAAATTGAGACATTAATTCCAGAATATCAAGCTCAGGATATTGATTTTTGGCTTTTTTCTGGAATGGTTCCATACACATATGCTGTAGACAAATCTTTGGTGGAGAAGGAGGAGGCTTTTTATCCTCCTTTAGCTGGCTCTAGTCTTTATAGAACCTTTATTAAGGTGATTCTGAATCATGAACAGCGCTGGAATCGACTAAGCTTCGATACTTTAGATCATGATGATGTTGAAAATGCGTTAGAGGATGCTGGCTTGGATGTCCAATTCAACACTCTTCCCTTCGATAGCTATGTAGAGGAAGAGGAAGTCTACCAATATCATAAAGAGTTATATTTTTCTGGGCAGGTGGATCTGTGTCTGACTTGTATTAATCGAGTACATGAAAGATTAATAGAGGATCAAATACCTGCTTATCGCCTTGTCCCAACTCAAAATATTATCAAAAGGACTTTTCCTGATATATTGAATCAGGCTAAATCTATTGCTTATCAGCGTTCACAGGTTAGTGTTATAGCGATCGAGGTAGATAGTAAGGAATGGATTTCTTTAAGAAGGAAACAGACCTATGAAATGAAAAGAAGAGAGCAGAAGCTTGAGCAATTTCTCATTGATTTCTCAGAAAAAACGAGAGGTTCATCTGTAAGGATTGGGGATGGCTTGTACTTTATTTTTGCTACATGGGGAGAATTAGAGGAAGTCGAACAAAATCAGGAGCTTCAATCCCTACCTTCGCGGTTGCAGGAGCTGACTAAATTCCATATTCATGTTGGTATAGGAAACGGGTATACTGTTCACGAGGCAGAAGCAAACGCTAGAAAGGCTCTTCAATTTGCCCAAGAAAAGAAGGAGCCCTGTGTGATGAAGGTACTTCAGGATGGGACAGTAATGGGACCATTAAATCTAGATCAAAATATTATGTACTCTACCCGTCATACGCTAGCCTCTATCCAGAAAAAAACACTCGAAAATAAGGATGATGCAACGATAAGCTTTAGCACCATATCGAAAATCTATGCTCTTTCTCAGCATTACAAAAAAGATCAGGTGACTGCTCAAGAGCTTTCGCACTGGCTACATGTTACAGATCGAAGTGCCAGGAGGATATTAAAGGAGCTGCATACGCTAAAGCTAGTCATAGAAGTGGGAGAGGAACAGCCGGGAGTTAGAGGTCGCCCACGAAAGGTGTATCATTTCAAATGGACGGATACAGACCAAGTACAGATCAATAATTGATTCAACTAAAAAAGCAAACCCTCTAAGTGGATGTAGATATCCTAAAGAGGGTTTTGTTAGTATTTGTGAATATTGATAGTCGAGTTGTTTATTTATTTTTCTGTTTAATAAAATGTTAAAATAGAAACAGTTACAATTAGATATATAGAATGTAAAAAATAGACTGAGGGATTGTGTAAAGGGAGAAAGTGATATGCGCATTAGAGAAATTGAAATAAGGGACAATACTAGGATTAAAGAAATTATCCAAGAATCTTTGGAATCAGTTGGATTAAACATAGAAGGAACGGCTTATTATGATCCTCATTTAGGAGAACTCTATCATTTTTATCATCGTCATCCTCATTCTATGTATTGGGTTATTGTAGATAAAGAGAATAGAGTACAGGGAGGAGTAGGAATCGCAGAATTTAATGCAGCTAAAAGGATCTGTGAGCTACAAAAGCTATATCTCTCTTCAGAAGCCCAAGGTAAGGGATATTCTAGGCTTTTAATGGACAAAGCATTACACTTTGCGGAGAAGCACTATGATTATTGCTATTTGGAAACTAGGCATGAGCTAGTGGCTGCCAGTGCCCTGTATGTTAAATATGGATTTATGCTTTTAACAGAACCGATTGAAGGATCAGAGCATTCAGCTATGGATGCGTGGTATTTAAAGAAATTGAAGTCACACTATCAAAACAAATTAACGAGATGAGAAGATAGAGGATGAAACGAATTTTAGCGATAAGCGATATACATGGAAAATTTGAAGAATTTATGGACCTACTCGAAATAGTAGAGTATTCTGCAAAACAAGATCAGTTGATCCTCCTAGGAGATTACACAGACCGAGGAGCTGATAGCAAAGAAGTGGTTGAACATGTAATGGATCTGGTTAAAAATGGTGCCATTGCCCTACGAGGTAATCATGACCAGATGCTTTTGGATTGGCTTGAAACTGGAGAGGCAGACCGTTTTATAAGGAACGGAGGTCTAATGACTGTTAAGAGCTATTGTGGATCAAATTATGAGCAGGAGCAGCTTGAAGAGGCCAGAAATATGATTTTAAAGAAGTTTGCCGTTCATGTTGACTTCATGAGCAAGTTACCCTATTATCATGAAACGGAGAAGTATATTTTTGTTCACGCAGGGATAAACCCTGCCTATGCGGATTGGAAGGAAACTCCCGAGCATGAGATGATCTGGATTAGAGAGGTATTTTTTAATTATCCAACGAATGTAAGCAAAAAAATTGTGTTTGGACATACGTCGACGATACATTTACATGAGTCTAAAGAGGTTTGGTTTGCGCAAGACAAAATTGGCATAGATGGGGGCTGTGTGTATGGCCATCAGCTGAATTGCCTGGAAATCAGTGAGCTAGGCTACAAGACATATGCTGTCTCATCTAAGATAACCGGTTGATTTGCTGGGATAAATTTGTATGGCGAAGTATGATATGATGGGCAACAGAGGAAGTGTCATAATGACAGTACAAGCAAAGTTCAAAAGAGTACCAGACTTTCATATACGTGCTACTTTGTTTGAAGTGACATATGAAGCACAAGGCTTAATCGTAAAAGGATATCTTTGTATTCCACAGGGAACTGGTCCCTTTCCTGTATTAATTTATTGTCGTGGTGGCATTAAAAGTGTGGGTATGACGAGACTAGCTTGGGTCAGTAAGTTTGTGGATCAAGGGTGCGCAGTGTTTGCTCCTTTTTATCGAGGTAACCGAGGCGGACAAGGTCGGGAGGATTTTGCCGGAGAGGATCGCTTTGATGTCATCGATGCACTCCCGTGGATTAAGGATCATCCTTTACTAGAGGCTGATCGAATTCATCTATTCGGCTTTTCTAGAGGGTCACTCATGGCTCTTTTTACAGCTATGGCAGATCCAACGATTTGTTCCGTGGTGGTGTGGGGAGGAGTATCAGATTTGGCTCTGACCTATGAGGAACGGGTCGACCTACGCCGAATGCTCAAAAGGGTTTTAGGAGGTACGCCTTTAAGAAAGCCAGAGGAGTACCGCATACGATCCCCCATTTATGATGTACAGCGCTTAAAGTGTCCAGTGCTTATTATTCATGGAACAGAGGATATACAGGTAGGAGTGGAGCATTCGTACATTCTTGCTGAAGCGCTACGTGAAACGAACAAGTGCTACACATTAAGGATCTATGAAAACCAAGGCCATTTCTTTCAACCAGATGTTTATAAAAAGGCAATAGACGATATGTTTACATGGATGCAGAAACAGGAGGGAAGAAAGCATGGATGAGTTTTTTAGACGCCGTAGTAAAAACAAAGGGTTTTACTACTTTATGATTTTTGTCTTAATTTTAGGCATAGGAATGTTCGGAGCAGGCATATGGTTTATTATGAACGTTAATTTCTAGCCTAGCGGCTCCTCTATGGGTGCAGAAATGAGGTGTCTATTTTGTTTGTATTACAAATTGATGAAGACCTCTATCTCCAGATAGTAGATCAGCTCCATCAGGAAGAGTTGTTCATGTTAGTTGATCGAAACCGAGTGTACTTACGACAATGGCTTCCTTGGGTAGATGGAATCACTTCGGTAAAGGACTATGATTCCATTATGATCGAATGGATGAATCAGTTATCTTCACAGCTTGGTTTTCAGACGGGTATCCGGTACAAGAATGAGCTTGTGGGGATGATAGGCTTTCACCCCATTGATTGGAGTAATAGAAAGGCGGCAATTGGTTATTGGTTAGCACAAGGTTTTCAAGGGAGAGGAATTATGACGCGAGCTTGCCAAGCTATGGTTCACTATGCTTTTCAAACGTATCATCTAAATAGAGTGGAGATTCAGGCCAGTATTCAGAATGTGAAAAGCCGAGCTATTCCTGAGCGACTTGGATTTGTTTTTGAGGGCTATACGAGGGATGGAGAATTTCTGTACGACCGATATGTTGATTTAGTAAACTATGGGCTGCTGAAGAGAGAGTGGGAGCGGCATGGATGACTATTGTTGACTTCTTAGCCAATGGATTATATGATTAGTATAACTTTAAATGAATGAAACAAGAGGGTGAACTGTAGGACAATGAAGTACTAATCCTATTTATTCTAGAACAGATGAACAAGCATGGCAGATATCCTTCAACATGAAGGTTTTTATGCTTGCATGTTATTCATCATAGTTCAGATAGGATTGGTCACCCAAATATACCCTTAGTGTATAGATACGGCCCCTATTCTGGACAAACGTTCTGAATAGGGGTCTATTTGCGTGTTTGATTCCTCAGATAGAGTTGTGTAGACAGAAAGGTGTGAGACACATGATTCCGGTAAATGATAAAGCCTCCTAAAATCAGATTTTAAATTTTAGGAGGCTGGAACAACTTGAAAGCTGTCAATCATGTCACGAAATACGAACGTCTAGAACATTTTTTAAGATCTTTAAATGAACCAAACTTCAGGTTTAAACAAATCACGGAAGCGATTTTTAAACATCGCAACGGTGAATTTAATAAAATGACTGTATTACCAAAGGTATTAAGAGAAGCATTAGCAAAAGAGTTTGGTCCTTCCATTCTTACGGTGGTGCCAGTAGTAGAAACGACTTCACAACAAGTCAATAAAGTATTGTTAAAAATGCCAGACAACAACCAAGTAGAAGCAGTAAGATTAAAATATGAAGCCGGCTGGGAATCCTTTTGCATTTCTTCTCAATCTGGCTGTGGGTTGGGTTGTACGTTTTGCTCGACAGGTGCGATAGGTTTAAAAAGAAGCTTATCAGTAGATGAAATTACTGACCAGTTGCTCTATTTTTATCTGAAAGGCCACTCCTTAGATAGTATCTCCTTTATGGGAATGGGTGAGGCTCTAGCAAATGTGAACATATTTGAGGCCTTAAAGGTACTCACAAATCCACAACTATTCGCATTAAGTCCTAGAAGAATTACAGTCTCTACGGTTGGGATCATACCTAACATCCAAGAAATGACGAGAAGGTTTCCGCAGATAAATCTAACGTTCTCACTGCATTCTCCTTTTCATGACCAGCGCAGCAGATTGATGCCAATTAACAACAGATATCCATTAGATAAAGTGCTAGAGGTATTGGATGAGCATATTCAGGAGACAGGTAGAAAAGTCTATATTGCTTACGTCATGCTTCGTGGAGTAAATGATTCAACGGATCATGCAGATGCGCTTGTTAAACTGATTCAAGAAAAAAGTAACAATACAAACCTCTATCATGTCAATTTGATCCGGTATAACCCAACTGTTGGAACTCCACAAAAATATGGACAAACAGATGAAAAAAAGCTGCAGGCTTTTTATCAAATTGTTAAATCAGCAGGAATACATGTGACGGTCAGGCGTCAATTTGGGAGAGATATAGATGCCGCCTGTGGCCAATTATATGGTCAGTATGAAGCACAAAACGATGCAAGGAAATAATAAATTATTTGTAAAAAAAGTACTAGGGCTTCATGCCTAGTACTTTTTTAATTAGATATATAAGATATTAGTCGAGATACTTATTAAAAAATACAGCTTTCCTTCTTTAGCCATTCTTTCAGAGCTAAATTTAGTAATTGGATAATTTATTTCAATACTATTGAATCTCCAATTCAAAAAATATTGAATTTATAATTCGAATAATATAGAATGATATATAAGAAATGAAATCTTATCTTTTTTATGGGGTGATCATGTGGAGGTTTTACAGGCAACAAGTAGAAAGAGAGAGTCGTATAGAGTGAGAATCAAATATTCCTTGTTATGGGAATGTGCTCTTGGGATAGCTGCTGTGACAAATGCTAATCTTATACAAACCTTAGAAAAATCAGAAGAATACTGGACGAAAAAGAGAAAGTCCTTCCCTGAATCTTTAGTTGAGAATTTACGTTATGTACAGGAAAAAAATACATGGAAAGCGTTACTACAGCTTTTACATCAGAAAGACTTTATAGATTTAGATTCATTTTTTACGTACATAGAAGCTTTGTCTGAAGAAGAGTTTATTTTTCAATCCATTCCGTTTTTAGGATTTAGCTATCAGGATCTGAGGAAAAGAGCAGCAAATGGTGAGGAAGAAGCGATTTTGAAGTTAAAGGAGCATACAAGGGATAACCCATATGTACCAGGATACATTGAATTTATTTGTACGGAAAAGACGGAAAGGGTTAAGCAGCATTTAATCCGAGTTATGTCTACTTGGTATGAAGTGATTATTAAACCGGAGGCTGACCAATTAAGTGAAATATTGAAAAGAGATTATGACAGCAAGCTAAAAAAAGTAGAAACGATGGGCTCAGAAAAGTTCGTGGAGTGGGCGACGTCAGGAATTACGTATATCCCTGAGCCTAGTGTCCACGACGTATTATTGATTCCGCAGTATGTGTATCGTCCTTGGAATATAGAGGCAGATATAGAAGGGGCTAAGGTTTTTTACTATCCCGTTGCTAATGAAAGCATCAATCCTACTGATTCGTACGTACCTGATTTCTTTTTAACACAAAAGCTGAAGGCTCTAGGAGATGAGGTTCGTCTTAAAATTCTTAAGATTTTATCTGATCAGGATTACACGCTTCAAGATTTAACAAGTATGTTGGAGCTAGGAAAGTCCACGACTCATCATCATCTTAAATTATTGCGTTCTGCTAGATTAGTAGAAATCAGAGATTCAAAGTATGGCTTAAAAAAGAATACTCTAGAAACACTTCCAATTGAATTAAATGAATTTATCAATGGGACATAAGAGAAAGGGAACGGAATGGAACAGAAGCTGCCTCAATTTAAGAAGAATTACCCTGCTTTTCGATTTATGGGAGGAAATCTAGTTTCCTTTTTCGGTGATCAGATTTATTTAATTGCTATTCCACTTATTGTTCTTAGTATTACAGGCTCTCCATTAAGTATGGGGATCATCGTTGCTCTTCAAAGAATCCCTGTATGGGTAGCACCCCTGACAGGTATCATAGCGGATCGATTTAATCGTAGAAGGCTATTACTATTATGTGATTTAGTAAGATGCATCTTATTGGGATTAATTGGTGCATTGTTTATCTTTGGACGTTTGGAAATGTGGCTACTATACAGTGTTGTATTAGTGATAGGTGCAATGGGTCAGATCTATCAGACAGGGCAATTTGCGGCGATTCCTCACCTTGTACGGAAGGATGATTTACAAGCCATTAATTCACTGAGTACAGGAATATTTAATTTATCTGTTCTGATAGCTCCTAGTGTGGGTGGGCTTATCATAAGTTTATATAATCCAGGGTACGCCTTGATCATCAATAGTGTATGTTTTTTTCTTTCTTTTCTCGCGGTGTCCAGTATAAAGCTCCCGTTTAATGGACCTAAGTCAAAGGAAGTTCATTCAATTGCTGCAGATCTTAAGGAAGGCTTTGTATTTGTCCTGAGGACGAAAGAGATTCTGTATACAAATTTAGCCTTAATTGTCTCTGTTTTTGGTAGCACACTATTTATAACGATCATGATCTTTCATTTACGGGATACCATACAATTGACTGCTGTAGAGATTGGCTGGCTACTTTCATTTGGGGGACTAGGAGCAATAGGTGGTGCATGGCTTACTAACGTGATAAGCAAACGTGTACCCTTTCAGAAAATATTGTTTTGTGCGGCCCTTTTAGGTGGAATATCTATTATTCTTTTCAGCGTTTCAAAAGCTTTTATTTTTCTGGTTATTAGTAATGCTTTAGGTACTATCGCAGTTTCAGCCGTTAATCCTTGTATTGTAACAATTCGTCAAACCCTTACCCCACAACATCTACTTGGACGAGTACAGGCTACTAGTAGATTTATGACGTGGATATTAGTTCCTTTCTCTGCTTTTCTAGCTGGAGTCATAGCTGACTTTAGCGGAACACATACAACCATATTAATCGGGGGAATCATCTCTACATTTGGTTCGTTCATTTATTTACACCCTATCTTAAAGAAAACAATCAAATTTCAGTAGGAGCGATTATCTAGTAGGTCAATATTGATAGATAACCTGAGTTCGCTTGAAAGAGATTTGCTAGAAGGAAAGTTTGAGTAGAATACAGCATCCTATGTGAGTGATATTGGTGATTATTTAATTATTACAGCTATAAAATAAAAGTATAGCGTCCCAAGAAACCGGCTTTCCTTGGGACGCTTTAAATTTGTATTTATGTTTCTTTTATGTTGTATTAATAGTGAATAGGGTATAGACTGAAGCCTCACTAATTAGTCAAACCAAACAATATTACTCAGCTCGCGGCCAGGACGATATACATATTGGTTATTCACATATAGCCCACTTGAAGCACCACCATCTAGATTGATGGCTTGATATGCTCCTAGCTGCTTCATAATCTCAGCCCAGTTTTGTATAGTTGCTCCTGATGTTGTGGTTAGGATGATGGTGCCATCCTTTTTAACCCCAATGGCGCTTCTTGTAGAAGCCTGAGTTAGGATCTTATCTTCAACGAAGCCCTCTGCTTTTGGATTCACACGAACTTGACCATCCTTTATTAGCATAGGACCAGCCCCAACTGCAGAGTATACATCCTGCCAATGAGTAAGCTCTTTGTTGGTCTGTTGATCAAAGTATTTCACTTGATAGTCGACCTTGGCTCCAACTTTAAAACGGTTTGCTAATTGTTGCTCAACACCTGTGAAGTGAATGACGTAGCCCGTTGAAGGGATTTGCACATTAGCGTCTTTTTTTATGGCTGTGACAGCGCCATTATTCACCACTACAGAAGTACCATAGCTAATTCCTATATCCTTTCCTCTTGTCGGGGTAAAAATAATGACAGCTGAGCCTTCTTTACTAGGAGTACGATTAAAGTTATACGCATACCAGCCGTGAGAGCCCTCTGCTGTACCTTCAACTTTAAGTCTTATGTTATCAATGAATGCTTTCCCATCTCGGGTTAGACCTAATGTTGCCCCAATACTGCCAATATGTTGAACCTGACCATCACTAACTAGAGTACCCCAAGGCTCAGGAATACCGCCGTACGCTTCAAAATACGTTCCATTAATAGCTGCACTAGCTTGATAGGTTTTGGCTATCTGTTCTAAATGAGCTGTTTGGCCAAATCTTTTATTAGCAAATCCGATGTGCATGTTTGAGCCATTTTGTAATTCAATTGTTTGAATGGTATACGTTTTTCCTCCTACGTTAACCGATTTTGTTTGAGCAACAGGAGGGGCTGGAGGGAAGACAAAGGGAAGCTTACCTTGGTTAATATGTACACTTTGAGTAGCACTTCTCCAAGTAACCTGGGCACCTAGTGACTCTCCAATAAATCTTAATGGTACATAGGTTGTACTATTAATAATTGTGGCAGGAGCATCAAGTTTAATCGTTTTACCGTTTCTTATCGCCTGTGTAGCTCCTACTTTTAATTCAATTTTCTTATCCTCGTATGTTCCTTCGATTGTTTCAGTTTTGGCATCCCATTTCACTTTAGCGCCTAGCTTCTCGAAAACTCCACGCATAGGTACATACACTCTCTCATTGATAAGTAAGCCTGAACCGTGTGAGAATTGCACACGCTCATTGTTAAGATAAACTCTAACCTCACTAGTATTTGAAGCCAAAGATGTTGGCTGAAAGAAAGGGGAGAGCAAGGAAAGAAATAAAACTGTCATGAGTGAAATTGTCAATCTTTTCAAATGGTAAACGTCCTTTCTGCATTCGAATAAATAAAATGATGCGATCACACTATAGCACAGGCGATAGTGAAAATATGTAACTTAGTATTATTTGACACGGATCGACAAAAATCCTTTTTGAAATTTTAATTGAAGATGTTTTAAGAACTTAGAAGGCGTAAAAACTGGAGATATGTATGGGGTATGTTAAGATAAAGAGGGAATATATCTAGCTGAATGAGTAATTAACTAAGGAGGAAGCCATAGATGAAAATTTTATCTATTGAACCCACACCAAGCCCAAACTCAATGAAATTAAATTTAGATACAAGCTTAGAGGCTGGTAAAGCATTAAATTTTAATAAAAAAAACCAAAAGGAAGCCCCGGCTTACATTCAAGATATTATGGAGATTGAAGGTGTTACAGGAGTATACCAGGTTAATGACTTTATTGCCTTAGAGCGTCATCCTAAGGCTGATTGGAAAGAAATACTGGCTCAGGTTCGAGATACCGTAGAAAAGCATTCAGATTCAGTTGAAAGCCACACGGATCAAGAAGCCGCGGAAATGGAACAGGCACTTGAAAGCTTCGGAGAGGTGCAGGTTTTCATTCAGATGTTCAAGGGGATTCCGATGCAAATCAAGCTTTTGAAGGATGGAGAGGAGCATAGAGTTGGTCTACCTGATTTTATGACTGGTGCGGCAATGAAGGCTCAGCCTGCTGCTGATAATTTAGTCACGGAAAGACAGTGGGTGGATCAAGGAATTAGATACGGGGAGATCGACGAAGTTGGAGCACAGCTTGTGGAGGAGCTATCTGCTGCTTATGATGAGGAACGCTTAGATCGTTTAGTAGCTAGAGCATTTCAACAGGACGCAAAGGCAGAGGAGGAATATAGTGCTGAGCATGTGTTGAAGGCGTTAGAGGACGAGGATTGGAAGGTAAGGTATGGAGCACTAGAGCGTATGCAGCTTACGCTTGAGGAAATCCCGGTATTGAAAAAGGCTTTAACCGACTCCAAAATGTCCATTCGTAGACTAGCTACGGCATATCTTGGTGAAGTTGGTGGAGAACATGGCTCTGAGCATGTTCTTGATTTACTCGTTCAAGCGTTGCAGGATGATTCACCAGTTATTCGAAGAACGGCAGGGGATGCTATTTCTGATGTTGGCGATCCTGGAGCTATGGGTGCCATGACTGTTGCGTTAAAGGATAAGAACAAGCTTGTACGCTGGAGAGCAGCACGATATATGTATGAGGTTGGGACTGAGGAAGCTATTCCTGCGCTTGAGGACGTGCAGGATGATCCGGAATTTGAGGTGAGCTTACAGGCTAAAATAGCTTTGGAGCGAATAAAAGGTGGGGAAAAAGCAGAAGGTACCGTTTGGCAGCAAATGACGCGTAGAAATGAATAGATAATTGAAATTGAGTAAGGGATAGTGAGACTTGTGGTGCGTGATGCTATGCCTTACTGCTTTTTCTATCTTTAAAAATAAGAGCCATCAGGGGTAGTCCAATACTAAATAAGATTACGCTCAGTAGGCCATCAAGCCAAGCTATATTCATTTCAACCACATTCCTTTCAAGCTCTTGCCCATTTAGGACAACCATTTACTTAACCATATGCACATAAGAAAGAATCTATGCTACGTTTGAAAGGGAATTTTAATGAAGGGGGAAATGTAATGAGTAATCATTTAGAGCCAGGCGCTAAAGTACAGGCCTTGTATAAGTCAGGGCTGTACGCTGGGGAGCTTATAGAGGTCAGAGCAAATAAAGCTGTTGTACAAATATTAGCTGTACTTAAGCATCCTACTCAAGGGGATTTACATCAGCCTTTTGAGGCGGATGTTGCTATGTTTCATCAAAGAAGAGCATTGGCTTATAAGGAAAAAGCATTAGTGCCATTTGTTCATTTAAGTGGGTATGATCAGGAAATTCCAGAGTATAAAGCATCTCTGAAGGAAGCTCTTCAAGCAGAAATGAACGTTGTTTTAGAAAGAAGGGATCAGTGGGGAGAGCAGGCGTATGTCCTACTAAAGGAGCTTGAAAAAGAGTACTTTTAGGATAAAAAAGCTCATAAAATGGAGCTCATTGTTCATACTAGTGGTAATCCCTATTTGTGGATTTTTTTAGACATATTTATAAAACAGATTGACTATTTCTACGGATTTGTTATGATATCTAAATGTAATAAAATAACTTTCTCTGACTGCAACAGGGGGTAGTGAAAATGAATTTAAAACAAGGTTGGATGGAAAAAGAAACCGTAGAAAAAACAGGATCAGTTGAAGGGGACAATCAGTACCGTATCCTACTATACTATAAATTTGTTCACATTGATGATCCAGAAACGTTTGCTGCACAGCACCTAAAATTCTGTAAGGAGCTAGAGTTAAAGGGTAGGATATTAGTGGCTCCAGAAGGATTAAATGGTACTGTTTCAGGTACAATTGAGCAAACAAATCGTTATATGGAAGAAGTTAAAAAGGATCCGCGTTTTGCTGATATGGTCTTTAAGATCGATGAAGCAGACGGTCATGCGTTCAAAAAAATGTTCGTTCGACCTCGTAAAGAAATTGTAACTTTCCGTGTGGATGGTGTGGATTCAACAAAAACAGGGAAGTATTATTCTCCAAAGGAATTTTACGAGCTTCTACAGCAGGATGATGTAATCGTTCTTGATGGAAGAAATGACTATGAGTATGATATCGGTCGCTTCCGTAATGCCATTCGTCCAGATGTAAAATCCTTCAGAGAGTTTCCAGAATGGATAAAAGAAAATTTAGGACAATACAAGGATAAGAAAGTTATTACGTATTGTACGGGTGGAATTCGCTGTGAAAAGCTTACTGCATGGATGATGGATGAAGGCTTCCAGGACGTTGGCCAGCTTCACGGCGGTATTGTATCGTATGGAAAAGACGAAGAAGTAAAGGGTCGTCTATGGGACGGTAAATGCTACGTGTTTGATGAGCGCATCTCTGTTCCGATCAATCGGACTGAGGAAGATGTGGTGGTAGGAAGCTGTCATCATTGTGGCAAAAAAGAGGATCGTTACATTAACTGTGCGAATCCGGGCTGTAATCTTCAGCATGTGTGCTGTGAGGAATGTGAGGCTAAGCATAATCACTCCTGTAGCAAGGCTTGTGAGGAGCATCCAGATAACCGTTATTTAGCAAAGAAGAGAGCGGAAGAGGCTATTACTCACGCTTAAATTAATCAATTAATTTCACTATATAGATAAGAGTAGAGCCTGTTCACGTGGACAGGCTCTACTTTTTATACTTTTTACAGACTAATTGTGTGTAATGTAGAAGTATTGAGAGAGATATGTCTGTGCAGGTTTAGGCTAGTCTAACATTTTAAAATCATAGATGTGCACTCTCTCGTTACGAATGAGCTCCTGGAGCTCAGTAGAAATTTCAATTTGCTTCGTTCGTTCTCCATCAAGCTGATATTCCTCTAAGATATGTCTGTTTTCTTGCTCATCATATCTGAAGAAGTAGAAAAGATCATCTTTTATATAGACCATTTCATCGTTTTCATATTCTTCCCTAGCATAGTCTAAGAATGAGAATTCATGGCTTATTTCTTTGGATGATAGATGGAAGCTATACATATCTCCAAAGCCATCAGGGAAATAGAGCTTTCCTTGAATAGGTTGAACGGCATTTTTATTAAAAATAAAGTAGATAGGATCATCCTCAAGAGAATATTCTTTTAGCACATACTCACCGATTATAGAAGGCTGATTTAAATCAATGTGCATTAGCTTAAGGTATATAACAGAATCTTCATAGTCGCTTAGAAGAACATATAGTTGATCATTTTGATCAGTGATTAGCTTGGAGAAAACAAGTAAATCCTCGGTTAATTCTTCATTCAGGGGATATGCTTGAACATTCAATTGATCTGTCTGGAAATCAACTTCAATTAAGCTTAGGCCGCGATGCTCTATTATATCAGTGGTAAGTAAATAAAGCTTATCACCAACTACTCCATCGGTCAGCACGTATTCCTCGATCGTTTCACAATAGAAAGAATCTCCAATACTCCACCTGATCGTAGAAATATAATAACTTTGATCCTCAGAGTAGCTCTGATTAAACATACTATAGCTCAAATCTTTCTCTATTATGCTTCCCGTTGATTGACCATAACCTGAATATACACTACACGCTTCAAATGGATGATGCTGGGGCTGTCCCTCATCAGTGAAGGCTGTTACTTGATCTTTCTCATGCAGCAGAAGCTCATTATCCAGTTTGACAATTGCATTAGATTCAAGGCCCGTTGTTTCATATGAGCTAATTTCACCGGATTCGTGGATAAAAGCTAGTATACTTTTACCGTCGTTATCGTATTCTGCTGTTAAGCTTGTTGAGTATAAAACGGCGGCCATCGACTCACTTATATCAATAGGCTGTTCAGGAACAGGATTAGCCGAATCGGTTGAAGAGAAGTAAATGGTGACTCCTGCAATAAGACAAAGCAATAAAAGAAAAAATAAAAGAAGCCTTCCTTTCTTTGAAAAACTCATTTCTTTCCCCTTTCATTTTAAATGGTATGTAGAAAAAGACATAGGGCTAAACGATACAAAGCAACTGTTTTTTCAACCCTATGTCAAAGGTTCATTAAGATTAAAACAATAGCTTAGTAAGTTTTTAAGGTTTGGACCATGCTGGAGTCTCGAATATCCTTAGGATATACACCAAGTCCTTTATTATGATCTAAATCAATGCCAGCTTTATCTTTAAACGCACACCATACCAGCTTCGAACAGTTTTTTGCTCCAACACATGAGGTCTGTCTATTTGTAGCGAAGTTGTAGGAATAGCTTTCACCTCTACGACCATACGCCCAGTTGGCGGCATTTGTTTTTTGTGTGGATGTTGCATATGAGGATTTAACGGATTGAATTCTGGCTCCGTTATCTACTTTTTTATTTGTGCGACTGAGTGAACGAACTCCTGCGCTTGGTACGGATTCGATAAGGGTAGCTGTTGAATAATACATCCCTATATGACCATGACTGATACCGATTGTACTGGCCGTTTCATAGAATAGGTTTCCTTTGCTGCTAGAGCCAAGCGTGTACTTGCCGTTTCCTTTTCCATCAGACTGTGTACCAAACTGAGCTTCCTCAAGCTGAGTAAGCAGCTGTTGCTGACGTAGCTCGGCGTAGATCTGTTTGGTTATTTCCTCCTCTGATGTGCCTAGTGCCTCAGCTGCATCTGCAATTTGCTGCTGTAGCTCCTCTAGTGTTACTCCTTCATAAATAGCTAGGACGTCTTGAGCCGTGATTCCAAGATCAGATTTGGCGAGAATGGATGATGAAGGGAAAATCAACAAGAAAGTCACCACAAATGTTAAAGCTTTTTTCATTGCATCTTCCTCCTACACGGTTTTTTAATTTCACTCACAAGTAAAAAAATAACACTGATACAATTTAATTGAAATAGTAGTCTGGAGCTATTTTAAAAGGTGAGGGAATTAAGCTAATATGCCTATTCCCATTGGTGTTCTGATTATTCAGCTTGTACGATTGCATAAACGTAGTCAGCGATGATAGAAAAAGTTACAATATAAGCATGTAGCTTTGGACAAGCTATTATTTGAATGCACAGATGATGTACATAAGAGGAGAGATTAAATTGACAGCTATAGTAAAAATGGGAGTCATAGGTCTTGGAGCGATTGGAGATCGGATTTTAAAATCGATTCAAGCCGAAGATGGAATTCAGATAACAGCTGTATGTGATGTTAACGAGCAGCTTGTCAAAAGCATGACTGAGGAATATAAGGTGAAGGGCTATTTGGATTATCGCGAAATGCTAGAGCAGGCAGCTCTTGATATCGTTTATGTAGCCGTTCCTCCAAAGTATCATGAGAAGATTGTTCTTGACGTGATTGAAGCAAATAAACATGTGCTGTGTGAGAAGCCATTGGCTAATTCAGTGGATGAAGGGAAACGAATGCTTGCGGCTGCAGAGCAAAAGGGTTTAGTTCATGCGATGCATTTTCCTTTAAACTATCAGGCACCATTAAACGAGTTTGAGAGAAGAATTAAAGAGGGATACATTGGGGAGCTACGAAGAATAAGATTAGTCATGCATTTCCCGCATTGGCCTCGTCTTTGGCAGCAAAACGATTGGGTTGGTGGGAAGGAGCAGGGTGGCTATGTTCTAGAGGTAGGAGTACATTGGATTCAAGCTCTCCAAAGGATTTTTGGGTCAGTTGCACAGGTTAAGAGTCAGCTTCAATTTCCCAATGATCCACAGCGCTGTGAGAATAGTATAGTAGCCGAGCTCAGTCTAACAGATGGCACTCCAGTTATGATTGACGGATTAAGCGATATCTCAGGTGACGAACTGATTGAGTTTGCCGCTTACGGTTCAGAGGGCACTATTATGCTGCGTAATTGGAGAAGCCTTTGGCTTGGGAAAAATGGTCAGCCTCTAGAAGAGGTAACAGTTGATAGTGAGTCAGCTACACGAATGATGAAAGAAATTGCAAAGGCTGTGAACAGGGTACCAGCAAATATCTATGATTTCAGAGCAGGACTGCATGCACAATATGTACTAGATGCTTTAAGACATCCACCTCATTCAAACTGGCAGCAGCTTGATACAGAATAAGGGAAGGATTAAATAAATATAATGACTTTAATCCCTTGTGTGGCTTGGTTTTTCCACCGTGGGATTTTTTTCTATGTTTATGAAATTGGGCATGGTGGTAAACAATAGTCAAGAACATAAGCATAACAATTTCTTAGAGAAAAGGAGATGATTGACATGCTATGGACTGTATTAACGGTACTGTTAGTGTTGTGGTTAATCGGTTTTATCGGTGAAATCGGTGGTTCACTTGTCCACTTACTATTAGTTGTAGCTCTTGTAGTCTTGCTTCTGCAGATATTCACCGGTCGAAGAGCTCGATAGATACGAAGCAATAGCTGATGCAAAGTAATCTCTGAAGCTAATGTTCTTATTTTACAGACTAACTATTGCTTTACATCTATTTACATCTGAAAGATGCTAGTAAACATGGTTGAAATAGAGATGGAGAGCGAGGGGACTCGCTCTCTTTTCTAGTTTCATTCTTACTTTAACGTAGTTCACTCTAATTTAACTAGGAAGAAGTCTTAAAAACGAAAAGGTGTGAGATGAATGTGAAAGGTTTAAAGAAGGATGGGAAGTTAAAGGGTTTACAGCGGATCAAGCTAATCAGCTGGAAAATGTGGGCACTCCTTTTTGCTCTTATTTATTGCATCGTCATGATATATGGAGTCTATAAGCCTTTTCCTACGGGATTATCCTACAAGAGTGAAACGTACTATACAGATCATGTTGAGTTTTTAGCGGATCTTACATATACCACTGAGCAAGGGCAAGTTATTATGGAACAGCAGATATTTGAGCGCGCTTTGGCAATGATTGATGCAGCTCAGGATTTTGTACTTGTGGATATGTTTTTATTTAATGATATCTATGACAAAGAAGAAGAATACCCTGAATTAAGCTATGCTTTTACAGAAGCCTTGATTAGGAAGAAGCAAAGTCATCCTGAGCTAGAGATTATTTTTATCACGGATCCTTTAAATACCACTTACTATTCTCATACTTCCCCACATCTAGAGCGTATGCAGCAGAATGATATCGAAACGATTATTACCAGCCTAACGCCACTAAGAGACTCAAACCCTATCTTCTCGAGTGTGTGGAGAACTTACTTACAATGGTTTGGGCAAGGAGGATTTGGCTGGCTACCTAACCCTAGTGGATCTAGTGGTCCAAACGTGACGGCTCGTTCATACCTTAAGCTATTTAATGTGAAGGCGAACCATCGGAAGGTCATTGTTACGGAGCAGGAGGCACTAATTACGTCTGCCAACGCTCATGATGCAAGCAGCTATCATTCAAACATTGCTTTTGTTGTTCAAGGGGAGATTATTCGGGATATTGTTCGTACAGAAGAGGCAGTCATTCGTTATTCAACAGACTCTATGTACCAAGAATTAATGTTACCACTTATGACTGATGGAGTAGCCGTTCAAGATGACCTATCTGATCAAGGAATCATTGAGCTACAGCTAATCACAGAAGGGAAGATTTATGAAGCTATCCTTACCCATTTGCAGCAAACGGATCAAGGAGACAGGATTTGGATGGGAATGTTTTACCTAGCTGAAAGAGAGATTGTTAAGGAGCTTTTGGCAGCAGCAGATAGAGGGGTGGAAGTCCACCTCATTCTTGATCAAAATGTTGAAGCCTTTGGTCATGAGAAGATTGGCTTACCTAATAAACCAGTGGCTGCTGGATTAGTCCAGCAATCTGAAGGCGACATTCAGGTTAGATGGTATGAAACCAATGGAGAGCAGTATCATACGAAGCTGATGCTCATAGAGGAAGAGGATCGTGGAGTCATTATTGGAGGATCTGCCAACTTTACTCGGAGAAACCTAAAGGACTTAAATCTTGAAACAAATTTGCTTATTCAAGCTCCTAGGCAGGAGCAGATTGTGCAAGAAGTTGCGGCTTATTTTAAGAGACTTTGGCATAATGAGGGTGGTTTGTATACGGCCCCATATGAAGAGTACAAGGATGAGTCCTGGTATTTGCGATTTATCTACCATTTTCAAAAGCTGACGAATCTTTCTACTTACTAGTATACAAATTATGGATTTCACTAGAATTTAATGCTATAGTAATGTCAGAGAAGCAACACAATTAAAAAAGAAAAGTTTCTCGAGGTAGCTATAAGTTCAATGAAGGAGAAATTTAATGGATATAGTAAAATATAATTTTAGGCTGGCAAAGATGTCAGCCTTATTTGTACAAAAAAATAGAACAAATATTCCCAACATCTAATCAAAATGATTTTCGTGTGTTATGATGAAAGGAACATGGATGGAGCGGTGAAGGAGGACAAGCTGTGAGACTTTTACATACGGCTGATTGGCATTTGGGCAAGACGTTAGAGGGGAGAAGTCGTTTACCTGAGCAGGAGCAGTTTTTAGAGGAGTTGTATCAAATTGTTGTAGATCAGAATGTTGATGCCGTATTGATGTCGGGTGATGTGTTTGATACGGTAAACCCACCTGCTTTAGCGGAGCAGCTTTTCTATGATACGGTAGCTCGCCTTGCTGATAAGGGAAAAAGAAAGGTCATTGTGATAGCAGGTAATCATGATCATCCTGATCGCTTGGCAGCATCAAACCAGCTTGCTAAGGAGTATGGGATTACGTTGATTGGTCGACCTGTACAGCAATCCTATATTTATACTATTGCTAGCTGCGATCAGGAGCTTCATATTGCTGCGTTGCCCTACCCTTCTGAGTCGAGGCTTAATGAGGTTTTGGCTGAGGGATTAGATGAGGCTGTGTTGCAGCAGCATTACCATGAAAGAGTATCAGCTTTATTTGGAGAGCTTGTCCGGGATATGTCACCCAAACGAGTAAATATTGGAATGAGTCACTTATTTGTTGCAGGAGGTCACATGACAGATAGTGAGAGACCCATTCAGGTTGGTGGAGCGTATACGGTTAGACCTGATGCATTTCCTAGCTGTTTGGATTATGTGGCATTAGGGCATTTACATCGACCACAGGTGATGAAGCATCCTCATTCTATCGTCAGGTATTCTGGTTCGCCATTATCGTACAGCTTTTCGGAGGCGGGACAGGCTAAATCAGTTTCGATCATAGATGTAAATCCAGGGGAGCAGGCTCAGGTTCAGGAGCTCTTCTTATCCAGTGGTAAGCCTCTTGTTAAGTGGAAAGCAATGGATGGATTAAGTCAGGTGTATAGTTGGCTTGCCGAAGGAAAGGATCAGAATGCGTGGGTTGATCTAGAGCTGCATGTACAGAATAGCCTTTCAGTAGAGGAAATTCACCGTTTACGTAAAGAGCATAATGGACTTATACATATACGACCTGTGTTTGAACTAGAGCAAGAAGCAATGAGACAGGTACGAACAACCAATATCCCAGTTGAGGAATTATTTACTCGCTTTTATGCGCGACAAACAGGTGGAAGTCAGCCTGAGGGTGAGTTGGTGCAACTGTTTTTGGAGCTTTTGCAGAATGAGACAGATGAAGAGGATGAAATGGATACTAAATCTGTCGTGTGACGTGAAGAGGGTAAGGAAGATTTTCAGAGATAAAGAATGGCTAATGGTTTAAGAATTGGATACATGTAAAATAGTGAGTGGATAATGATCAGACGGGGAGCAGGATGGGTATACAGAAAGTGAAGGAGAATGAAAAATGAGACCTATTCACTTAAGTGTAGCAGGTTTACATAGTTTTAGAGAAAAGCAAATAGTAGATTTTCAGGTTTTATGCGAAGGTGGTGTGTTTGGCATTTTTGGTCCAACTGGAAGTGGGAAATCTTCCTTGCTAGACGCGATGACTCTCGCCTTATATGGAAAAGTGGAAAGAGCTAGTAACCAGATTCAAGGTATTATTAATCATGCCGAGAAGGAGGTTCATGTATCCTTTACCTTTGAATTGGGTCAAGGAAAGCTGACAGAAAGATACTGTGTAGAGCGTAGCTATAAAAAGGCGGGAGAGCTTTCCGTTCGATCAGCCGCAACTCGTTTGCTTCAAGTTAATCTTGATTCGAATGAGACGGTTGTTCTAGCTGATAAAGTGAACGATATACAAGAAAAGCTACATGAGCTTATTGGACTTACGTTTGATGATTTTTCTCGTGCTGTTGTGTTGCCTCAGGGAAAGTTTGCTGAATTTTTATCGCTTAAGGGTGTTGAGCGCAGACAAATGCTACAGCGCTTGTTTCATTTAGAGCAATACGGAGATCAGCTAAACGAGCGTTTAAAGCATAGAGTCACAAGTGCTAAAAACAGGTTAAATGAGATTCTTGCTGAGCAGCAAGGAGTAGGGGAAGCCTCAAAGGAAGCACTGGAGCAGGCAGAGAAGCACGTTCAAGACGTGTTAAAGAGAATTAAGCAGTTAAGTGAACAGAGAAACACCTTTTTACAGGAGTTTGAGCGGTTAAAAAGCTTTCGAGATTGGCAGGAGCAGCTAGAAAAAGTGGAGAAAGGCTTAGAGCAGCTCTATCAAGATGAGGAAGAAATACATAGAGTTGAAGAGCAATTAAATAGAGGATTAGCTGCTCAGCAGTTGAAGCCTTATATCGAAGAGTACGAGATAGCTGGGCAGACGGTTGAAAAGTGGAAAGCTAAAAAGCAAGTGGCTCAATCAGATCAAGACCATGCAGCAAGGGAAGAAGCAAAGCATACGGAGCTATATGAAAAGCTGAGTAAAGCAAAGGAGGAACAGCAGCCTCTTTTGTTAGAGCGGCGTCAGTTGCTTCGACAAGGACAGGAGCTTCAGCGTGAGCTAGGGGTTAAGGAGAAGGAGAAGCAAGAGCTTGTTCAAGATGAATTGAGGGTGCAGGAGAAAAGGAAGGCAGTGCAGGGAGAGTATGAGAAGCAAAGTAAGCTGCTTCAGCTAGCCAAGGAGAAGCAGAAGGTTATTAAGGAGCAGATGGCAGGTAAGAACCTACCCTTTGAAGAGAAGCAGGCTATTCAGGCTGGATATCAGGAATTTCTGAAGATTGCTCAGGTTCAACAGCAGCTCGATGGTATTCAGGAGGAATGGGCTGTTGGGCAAAAGGCTATAGAGGAGCTTGAAGCTGAGCATGCTCAGTCAATTCTTGAGCAGGAACAGCATTTGAAAAAGGTAGGAGTAGCTATAAAGGAAATTGGTGAGTTTGAGGGTCGCTTAAAGCAGTTGGTAGCTATCGGAGAGATGGCGCTTGGGGGCAAGCAGCAGCAGATGAAACAGATGGAACAGAAGATCGAGCATGTCCTAGCCAAGGAATGGATGGAGCAATTAGTGTCTGGCTTACAGAACGGAGAGGCTTGTCCTATTTGTGGTTCGCATACTCATCCACATCCAGCAGAATTTGGCAAGGAAGATATTCAAGTGCTTAGGGACAGACTGGCTTATGAAGTAAGTCAGCAGAATCAAATAAGAGATTATACACAGCAAGCTCGCCTAGTACATCATCAATTCATAGAGTTAGAGGAGCAATTGAGCTCGATTAGTTTCGTTAAATTGGAAGATGTAGATGATAGAGCTAATGCTTCAAATGATGTGAAGGGTTGGAATGATGAGCATGGAGCTAATGATTTAGGTGGAGTTAAAAAGATTAATCTAGAGATTGCGGCAACGGCAACATCTTTAAAGGAAAACGTTGAGGATGAAACGGTAGATCTTGAGTTGTTTTCTACAGAGCTAGCCAAGTCTGAACGCTTTCTAAGGGCGACTAAGGAATTGGTAAGGCTAGGTAGAGAGAAAGCTCCTTCATGGAATGACGCTAAGATGAAGTCTGAAGCAGCCAAGACGGGATTGAAAGGGTTAGAGGCTAAACAGAAAAGCCTAATGGACAAAGTTCAAACCATGGAGCAGAGCTGGTCTAGCACTTTTGCTAAGCTCGAGCTAGATAAGGTAGAAGAGCAGGCTAATAGAGCGCGAGAGTTAGAGGGAGAGCTTTATGAGCTACAGCAAAGATTAGATAAGAGTGTTCCTTTCATAGAGAATACGGAGAACGGCATTTCAGAGCTACAGCAGGAATTGAATCAAATCGAGCTTAGAGCGGGAGAGCAAGCGAGCTTACATAAGCAGTTGGATCAGCAGATTACCCAAATGAAGCAGAAGCTTCAAGAGCTAGTGGGAGAACAATCGATTGAAAGTCTACTAGTGCAAGCTGAAAAACAGCTTGAGGAGCTCTCTGAGAGTGAAGGACAAGCTCGTAGGCAGCTGGAGGAAGCGAGAAAAGCTCGTTCTAAGGCAGAGAATGAATTTAGTGTGGCGCAAGCTTCTCTAGAGCAAGGAGAGCAGAGGCTGGAAAAGGCAGAGAAGCAGTTAGTTGAGCAGCTTGGTGAATCTAGCTTTGATAAGTGGCAGGAAGCTAAGGAAGCGTTAGTAGAGAAGGAAACACTTGGTGAATGGAAGAAGCGTGTCGATCAGTATAATGAGCAGGTAAAAGAACTGGTGAAGGAAAAGCAGAGCTACTTAAAGAAGCTAGGTACAAATCGAATTAGTGAGGAAGAATGGCAAGATGTATTGGCTAAAAAGCAACAGCTCGAACAGGAATATGTTCAGCTGGTGGGACAGCGTGGAGCTGCTCAGAAGGAATATGAAGCGATTAAGGAGAAGCATATGCGCTTTATGCAGCTAGAGGAGGAACGTGCTCTGGTTCAGCATCGGGTTGAGCAATATGGCAAGCTTCAGAGTGTGTTTCGTGGAAATAGCTTTGTGGAATATCTAGCTGAAGAGCAGCTTGTTTATGTATGTCAGGATGCCTCCAGCCATTTAGGTCGGCTTACTAGACAGCGCTATGCTTTAGAAGTGGATTCTCAGGGTGGCTTTGTCATTCGAGACGATGCAAACGGTGGGGTTCGTCGGCCGGTTTCCACGCTTTCTGGAGGAGAAACCTTCCTAACATCTCTGTCTTTAGCGTTAGCGCTTTCGGCACAAATTCAGCTGCGGGGTCAGTATCCGCTTCAATTTTTCTTTCTTGATGAAGGCTTTGGTACGTTAGATCCTGAGCTTTTAGATGGAGTGGTTGGGGCTCTTGAGAGCTTACATTTGCAGCAGCTTGCAGTAGGTGTTATTAGTCACGTGCCTGAATTGAAGGAACGTCTTCCTAGAAAATTAGTGGTTACACCAGCCGAGTTCTCTGGAAAAGGAAGTAGCATTCATTTGGAAACACTCTAGACTGCAAATGCACTTTAATATAGTTCTTTAATATAATGTTCGATTATGTTAGGTGCTTGACTAAGTTAAAGGGAGGGAGCCCTTGTGTCCATTCAATTTGTTTTGGGACGTGCTGGTAGTGGAAAAACAACATATTGTGTGCAGGAGATCAAGCAGAAGCTACTTAAGGATCCTCTAGGAAAGCCTATTATTTATATTGTACCTGAACAGATGAGTTATCAGGCTGAGATTCCACTTGTAAAGGACCCTGAGCTTAACGGAATGATCCGAGCTCAGGTCTATAGCATATCTCGGCTAGCGTTTCGCGTGCTAAGTGAAGTAGGTGGGGTAACTCGCACCCATTTAGATCAAGTTGGTATTACGATGATCCTGCGTAAAATTATAGAAAAGCGCAAAGATGAGTTATACATTTATAAACGTTCTGCAGAACAGCAGGGATTTTACACTCAGCTTGAACAAATGATTACGGAGTTTAAACGCTATTGTATTGCTCCTGAGGAGCTTTTTCAACAAAAGCATTCCACTGAGCACGAACAAATGCTTAAAGATAAGCTTCATGATCTGCAGTTGATTTATCAGGATTATGAGCAGGCTGTTCTAACAAAATATATGGATTCAGAGGATTTTTTAAAGCTATTTCAGGAGAGGATGATTCAATCTAGCTATCTAAGAGAAGCTGAGCTTTACATGGATGGATTTTATCAATTCACGCCTCAGGAGCAGCTTGTTTTAGAGGGATTATTTAAGCTAGCAAAAAAGGTGACAATTACTCTACCTTTGGATCAAATCTATGATGAACAGCTGCCGAATGAAATGGATTTATTTTATAGCACGGCTAAAACGTATCAGGATATAAAGGTGCTTGCTCGTCAAGCGGCTGTGAAAGTAGAACAGCCAATCATGCAGGAAGTGCCGTCAAGACTCATGCAAAGACCATCATTAATGCATCTAGAAGCTCAATTTGATCAAAGACCAGTTTTGGAATTTGAGGGTCATCATCTAGACGTACAGCTCTCTGCTGCTGTTAATCGTCGTGCGGAGATAGAAGGAATAGCTAGACAAATGATTCAGCTCGTCCGAGAGGATAACTATCGCTGGAGAGATTTAGCTATGTTTACTAGGAATTTGTCCATCTATCAGGATGTCATTGCTACCGTTTTTCATGACTACGATATTCCAGTGTTTATAGACCAAAAAAAATCAATGCTGAATCACCCCCTTATTGAATTGCTTCGCTCGGTGCTAGAGGTACTGCTGCAAAACTGGCGATATGAAGCGATATTCCGCTGTATAAAAACGGATTTGCTTTCTCCCATCCTGTCTTCAGAGGAAGCAGCAGATTGGAAGGAAAGCTGTGATAGGCTGGAAAACTTTGTTTTGGCAAACGGGATTAACGGAACACAGTGGACACAAGATGAACCGTGGAAGGTCTACGAGTCTTTCTCCTTGGATGAAGAGGTTACAGAGACGAACAGAAGGCTTGAAGCTGAACAGGAGCTTCAGCGTCTAAGACAGATGATTGTTCAGCCTATTATTCGACTAAAGCAGGGGCTGAAAGAGTCAAAGAATGTTCGACAAAGCTGTGAGCATATCTATTTCTTTATGGAAGAGCTGGGGGTTTATGAAAAGCTTGAGCAATGGAGAGTAGATGCAGAGCAAGAGGGAAGATTGCAGGATGCAAGGGAGCATGATCAGGTTTGGAAGGGGTTTATTCACCTACTGGAGCAAATGGTTGAAATCTCAGGAGATGAGCCTATTTCGCTTGAGCTATTAAGTAAGATGATAGAAACGGGCTGTGAACAGCTTAAGTTTTCTACTATACCTCCATCCTTAGATCAAGTGATGGTTGGTAGCCTAGAGGTAAGCCGTTTATCTGGAGTAAAGCAGGGCTTTGTATTAGGAATGAATGACGGAATGATCCCTGCTCGATTTAAGGAAGAAACCTTAATGACGGAAGAGGAACGAGCACAGCTATATGAAGTAGGACTAAGCTTAGCACCAGGACTTCATATTCAGCTTTCAGAGGAATACTTTTATCTCTATATGGCGATGTGCAGCGCTTCGGATGGACTACATTTGAGCTATTCATTAGCAGATGAGGAAGGTAAAGCTCTAACCGCTTCAAGTGTTCTTCAGCGAATTAAGCAGATGTTCCCACAGCTTACAGAAAAGCTTATAGCTATAGAAGCGCATGAGGTCAGTCCAATGGAACAAAAGGAATTTGTCGTGCTTCCTAAGAAGTCTCTTTCTATTTTAATTACACAATTGAGACAATGGAAGAAAGGCTATCCGATCGTTGATTTTTGGTGGGATGTATACAATTGGTTTGTCCAAAGCTCTGAATGGAGTAAGGAGGCCAGGACACCACTTGCAAGTTTATTCTATCGAAACATAGCTCATTCATTATCGCTAGATGCTAGTAGAAGCTTATATGGTGAGCATATCCAGTCGAGTGTGTCACGAATGGAGCTCTATCGCTCCTGTCCATTCTCTCACTTTGCTTCCTACGGATTAAAGCTGAAGGAAAGAAAAATTTTTCGTCTGGAGGCTCCAGATATAGGGCAGCTCTTTCACTCTGCTCTAAAGGAGGTTGATGATGAGCTTCGAAAAAGAAGGCAGAGCTGGTCAGATCTTTCCTTAACAGAATGTCAGCTCCTAGCTAAGCAGGCTGTAGATAAGATAGCCAATAGATTACGTGGAAATATTCTGGCGAGCAATCATCGTAACCACTATATTAAATATAAGCTTCAGCAGGTTGTGGAAAGAGCTAGTCAGGTTTTGTATGAGCATGCAAAAGTAACACAATTCACTCCTGTTGGGATGGAGATAGGCTTTGGACCTAACGGCTCAATGCCAGCCCTACACATTCCTTTAGACAATGATTTTAGTATGGATGTGGTAGGTAGAATTGATCGTGTTGACCAGGCACGGAGCTCTGAGGGTCTATTACTTAGAGTCATAGACTTTAAATCTAGTAAAAAGGATTTGCAGCTTACGGAGCTATATCATGGACTTTCCCTGCAAATGCTTACTTACTTAGATGTCTTGTTAACCCATTCTAAGGGATGGCTTGGAGAACAGGCTCTACCTGCTGGTGTGCTGTATTTTCATTTGCATAACCCGATGCTCAGTAGGAAAACGCTATTACCTGCAGAGAAGCTTGAAAAGGAGCTCTACCGACAATTCAAAATGAAAGGGCTACTAGTGGCAGATAAGGAAATTGTGCAGCTAATGGATACACAGCTTGAAACACAGCATTCAGATGTCATTCCCGTTGGTCTAAAAAAGGACGGGAGCTTCTATAGTCAGTCTAAGGTGGCCAGTCCTGAGGAGTTTACAGAGCTAAGGCATTATGTCCGCAAGCAGATGAAGGAAATAGGAACGGAAGTAACGAATGGAAGTATTTCAATTACACCGTTTAAAATGAAGCAGAAAATAGCGTGTACGTTCTGTCCATACAAATCGGTTTGTCACTATGATCAATCCCTAGAGGAGAACACGTATACACAGCTAAAATCAAAAAGCTCAGCAACAGTCATTGAGGAGATACGAGCTAGTCTTCAGTCAGTTGATCAAACTGACAAAGAGAGAGGGGAGGAAAAGTAAGCATGTCACCTTTTACCCCAATTAAAGATGTGCCCAAGCCCGATGGTAGTTTATGGACGGATGAACAATGGCAGGCTATATCGGCAAGAGGCAAGCATATATTAGTTGCTGCAGCAGCTGGATCTGGTAAGACGGCTGTTTTAGTAGAGCGGATGATTCGGCAAATTACTGATGTGGAGCATCCCATTGATGTTGATCGTTTGCTTGTCGTTACTTTTACCAATGCAGCAGCAGCAGAAATGAAAAAGAGAATCGGGGAAGCTCTTGAAAAAGAGCTTAGTAAAGACCCACATTCCCTTTATTTAAAGAGGCAATTAACATTGCTAAATCAAGCGTCTATTTCAACTCTCCATTCCTTTTGTTTAGATGTTCTTCGATCCTACTATTTTCAGCTAGATATTGATCCTAAATTTCGTCTGGCTGAGGATACGGAGATTGTTTTGATTAAAGAAGAGGTTTTAGAAGAGCTGTTTGAGGAGAGATATAGTCGAACAGACGATGAGCAATTCTTTAAGCTTGTAGATAGCTTTAGCTCGGATCGCAGTGATCAGGACCTGCAGGCGCTTGTGTTACAGCTCTATGAGTTTAGTAGGAGTCACCCGTTTCCGTATGAGTGGTTAAAAGAACTCATTTCTTATACAGACAAAGATCGAGTGGAAAAATGGACGTCTGAGATTCTTTCTCTTATACGACAGGAGCTTAGGGGCTTATTAAATGATTTAGAGAGAGCCTTTATGATGACTCAAGCACCAGATGGGCCAGGAGCCTACGGTACCAATATTGAAGAAGACTTACAGGTGATTCATTCCGCACTAAACGCCTGTCAGCATTCTTGGGAAGATGCTTTTGAAGCGTTTAATCAGCTTAGCTTTGGACGCTTAAAAAGTATAAAGAGCGATGAGGTGAACGCTCATCTGCAACTTTTGGTTAAGGAAATTAGAGATCGATGTAAGAAGACTTTTACAAGTATAAAAGAAGAGTATTTTCAACGAAGTCTAGAGGAAATGAGGCAGGACTTATCTCAGATGGAGCCTGTTCTTGGAGCTTTGGTGGAGCTAGTTATTGAGTTTGAGCAACTCTTCTCATCGACAAAGCGAAGTAAGGCGATGATGGATTTCTCTGACTTAGAGCATGGCTGTTTAGCGATTCTGATGGAGGAGGGCTCAACACTTGATGAGCTGCGCCCTTCAGAGGTCGCTTTACGCTATAAGCAAAAGTTCAGTGAGATTTTAGTTGATGAGTATCAGGATACGAATTTAGTACAGGAATCCATATTGAAGCTCATAAGTGTGGATGAAGCTGATCATGGAAATGTTTTTATGGTTGGTGATGTAAAGCAAAGTATCTATCGCTTTAGGATGGCTGAGCCTACGTTGTTTTTGGAAAAATATAAGCATTTTGCGTCTATTACTTTTTCCTATCATGGCGAGTCTAGCCACGGTGGATTAGAAAGCAAGGTAGGATATGAAGGGCTATCTCGTTCAAATGTTCCTACAGATGAAACATCAGGATGGAAAATCGATTTAGCGCGTAATTTTCGCAGCCGAGCTCAAGTGCTAGATGGAACGAACTATTTGTTTAAGCAAATTATGAATGAACAGGTCGGAGAAATTGAGTATGACGAGGATGCTGCTTTAAAGCTTGGAGCTTCCTATCCCGAAGAGGAACTTCCTATTGAGCTAGCACTAATTGAACGAGATACGGCATTAGCTGATGAAAGTGCTGGTGACGAGAATGGCTATGAAGGCTGGAATGGACAGGACGGCGACGAGCAAGATGATGAGGAAACCGGTTCTTTTGAACCACATGTAGATGAGGCAGAGCTGGAGGCTGTTCAGCTAGAAGCTCGGTACATGGCAGGCAAAATAAAAGAATTGATTGGAACGAAACCAGAAAATGCCTTTCAAGTCTATGATCCCAAGCACAAGCTCTACCGTCCAATTCGATATAAGGATATTGTGGTCTTACTTCGTGCATCCTCAGTATGGGCACCAGCTATATTAGAGGAATTTAAACAGCAAGGTATCCCGGGCTATGCTGAGCTAACAACAGGCTATTTTGAAGCAACTGAAGTAGCTATCATGGTTTCTTTACTTAAGATTATAGACAATCCCTATCAGGATATTCCCTTGGCGAGTGTTCTTCGTTCTCCTATCGTTGGGTTGCAAGGAGAAGAGCTGGCAAGGGTTCGAGTAGCGGATAAGAAAGGTAGCTTTTTCGATGCGGTTCGTACATTTTTGGAGCAGAATAAGCCCCAAGTTGAGAATGATAGTGATCAGGCTGAGGAGTATGCTAATACTCAATCTGAAAAGCAATCGCAAGCTTCAGACCTACAGCTGTATGATAAGCTCACCGACTTCACTCAAAAGCTCAAACGCTGGAGAGGTCGAGCTAGACATGGTTCTCTAGCTGATTTTATTTGGCAGCTTTACCAGGATACAGGCTACTATGATTTCGTAGGTGGCATGCCTGGCGGAAATCAGCGACAAGCGAATCTAAGAGCTCTATATGATCGAGCTAGACAATATGAATCTACATCCTTCCGAGGACTTTTCCGCTTTTTGCGTTTCGTTGAAAGGATGCAGGATCGGGGTAGTGATTTAGGAACAGCTAGAGCATTAAGTGAGCAAGAGGACGTTGTTCGAATAATGACCATTCACAAAAGTAAGGGATTAGAATTTCCTGTTGTGTTTGTGGCAGGCTTAGGAAAAATGTTTAATCAATCAGATAGCAAGAAAAAGCTATTGCTTCATAAAGAGCTTGGCTTGGGTAGTAAATTTATAGATATAGACAAAAGAATCAGTTACCCTACTTTACCTTATCAACTCATCAAGCTTAAAATGCAGCAGGAGCTTCTTGCAGAAGAGATGCGTGTGTTATACGTTGCCTTAACGAGAGCTAAAGAAAAACTCTATTTGCTAGGATCACTTAGAGATGTTAGAAAAAAGGTTGCACAATGGGCACAGCAGCTAGAAACGGATGGTTGGACACTTCCTGATGCGTTACGCTCAAAGGCAAAGACTTTTTTAGATTGGATTGGACCAGCAGTGATTAGACATAAAGGAGCACGTCCAGTCCTTGCTCTGGTGGAGGATGCAATGCAGGGGATTCAGGAGATTCATTCCTATAGTGATTCCGATTCCAATCTCCCATGGTTAAATGATCAATCTCAGTGGAGAATTGAAGTGGTTTCCCCTTATCATTTGGTGGCTGGAAAGGGGCTGCTTCAGGAGTTGGATCAAATGAAGCTCCAAGCTCTTGCCAATAAAGAAGCCCTTGTTAGAGGAGCTACTGATTTACAGCAGGAAGTTGCAAAGAAGCTTGAATGGTCGTATCCATTTCTGCATGCAACAGTAACAAAATCTAAGCAATCTGTTACAGAGCTGAAGAAGCATTATCAATGGCTGTTAGAGAATCAAGAGGTTCATCACAGCTTACAGGAATCACGGGAAACGGAAGCCTACTTAAAACCAGTGAAGCCTGATAGACCAAATTTTATGCAGGACCGTACGTTAACCTCTGCTGAGCGAGGGACGGCCATGCATACGGTTATGCAGCATATTGAATTAGGTAAGCTTCACACGGAGGATGAGCTTTCTTCCTTTATTGAACAGCTTGTAGTACAGGAAAAGCTGACGAAGCATGAAGCTGAAAGTGTTTCTTTGAAACAGCTTATGACATTTATACACAGTGATTTAAACCTTCTAATTGGGCAAGCAGATTACCTACAGCGGGAGGTCCCATTTACGATTTCTGTACCAGCTGTCAATATCTATACGGAGTGGACACAGGATCAAGAAGAGAGAATAATCATCCAAGGTATTATTGATATTGTTTGTAAAGTAGAAGGCAAATGGATGATTCTTGATTATAAAACCGATCGCATTTCAGATCGTTACAAAGATGGCTTTAATGAGGCTAAGTCTGTTTTGCAGGAACGGTATGGGACACAGATTGAACTGTATGCTCAGGCTATAGAGGAAATTTGGAAGGTTTCAGTAGATAGAAAGCTACTTTACTTCTTCGATGGAGGACATGTACTAGAGGTAGATTAATAGGGCTGTCCAACAAGTAGAGTTTTCTACTTAGGACAGCTTTCTTTGTTTGCTTTGACTGTAAAGGATAGTATAACTTTTAGAGAGTAATTAAGAGAGTAATTATAGACTGATTTGACCTTTTACGGACATAGGGTTGCTTAGAAAAGGCTTGAAACCTGCTTAATAAGATAACGTAATAAAAAGAGGATAAATTGATGGTATTTATTACTTATTATTAAGAGGGGGGAAAACAAATGGGTAGTTTCATTCTAGCTATTATATTTTTTACTCCTTTATATTGCTTAATTTTGTGGGCTTACTTTAGTCCAGAGGAAAGTATGCTATTTGGACAAAGATGGGTGTACAAAGAAGAACCAGAGTTTTCTCCTAAAGCTATTCGACATACAAAATTCACATCACTTATGGCTTTGATTGGAATACCCATTTTTGTAGTAGATATTCTTCTAAGATCAAACCTTCTTAAAATAGGTTTAGCTATATTATTATTTGTGTATCTGATTGGGATCTTTAGAATCATAACAGATGATAAAGAATAATAGACAATTGTTTAATAAAAACTATTGATCAAAGGCTGATTGAGAGTCAATTTTTTGAAAAAGTATGATAAGAGTGAAGCAACTTCAAAATGGAGTTGCTTTTAATTTTTTTAATAAATTTCTCAACTTTAAAATCTTATAGGTTTTTACAAAATCAGATCTAAAAGAATGTAAAGGAGATAAAAAGAACATAAACGATCATAAAAGTGTACAAAGGATCAATATAAGTGTATAATGATGGCATTGAGGAGCTGATTCTTTGTTTGCTGAGGAACGGAAGGAGAAAATTAAAAAGCTGATCATCACCCAGGGAAGAGTAGAGGTCAAGGAGTTAGCTGACCAGCTAAAATCCTCTATTCATACGATCCGTAGAGATTTATCTGCATTAGAAGAAGAAGGTGTTCTAAGTAGAACACACGGTGGGGCGGTTCTGACGAACAAAGTAAGGATGCCTGTGTTAAAGCCTGAAGCACGCTATACGGAAGGGACAGAGCATCAGCACGCTATTGCACGTAAAGCAGCTAGCGTAATTAATGCTGGGTCTACCATTTATATTGGTGGATCTAGTACTGAACGTGTGATGCTTCAATATCTTCCTGAGCTTGCCAATGTAACGGTTGTTACAAATTCATTAGAAATTGCCGTAGGGCTTCGGGGTAAGGAAGGGTATGTGAGCTATCTAACAGGTGGACAGATTTCTACCTCTGGAAACTTTACTGATAGCTTAGCTTTGGACTTTCTAAGCTCTTTAAACATTGACCTTGCTTTTATTGTAGGAAGTGGTTTAACTGCGAAGGATGGATTAACTACTTCTGATCCCAATATTGCCTTATTTCAAAGGAAGGTCCTTGAATCAGCAGATAGAAGCATCTGCTTAGCAAACCACTATAAAGTAGGGACGAAGAAATTCTCACAGATTGCCAAGCTAACAGCCTTAGGTCATATCATTACAGACTCTCTAAGCTCTGAAAATGAGCTCGAACAAATTAGAAATCAAGGGGTTTCAATAGAGATAGCTTAGCATGCTGGAGAGTGATCTTAGAATGATTTATGGAAGAGAACAAAAAAATACTACATAGGAAGTTTATAAAAGTAATTAGGAGGTGCTCAAGGTGAATATTAACCATATAACTTTTTCAGTGTCTGACTTAGAGAGATCTATTGAATTCTACAAAAATGTTTTGGGAGCAAAGCTACTTGTACATGGCACAGCTTTAGCTTATTTTGATCTAGGTGGAGTATGGCTAGCTTTAAATGTTGAAAAAAATATACCTAGAAATGATATACATCATTCCTATACGCACATGGCCTTTTCAGCTACAGAAGCTGAGCTGGAACAGTTAGAGCAAAAGCTAAAAAGCTTTAAGGTTGATGTGTTGACGGGGAGAAGTAGAGATAAACGAGAAGGACTATCTCTTTATTTTGCTGATCCTGATGGGCATAAGTTTGAATTCCATACAGGAAGCTTAGAAAAACGTATTCAATTCTATAAAGATCAAAATAGAGACATGCAGTTTTATGAATAAATCGATGGTTTTGGGTTTACGCTAGGTGATTTATCCCAAATTGTTTGCTAAGAAACTTTTTCAAGCAATCACACGAACCATTATTGTGATCCTTTTCACGCACTTGCGAACTACCTGCTTTATGGAGAAGCTGGATTTCGGGCCTCAAATAAGGTACACCTTCATGCATGAAATATGGTGTTGCCAACAATCTCTGCTCTGATTGAGTTGTGTCAATCGTTTATCTAAGGAGTTTAAGTGTTTATTAAAGCTCCACAGAATGGTTCGCAGTAGGATAAAGGAAATGACAATAGGAAAGCCCAAATAAACACCCCATCCAAAACATTCATTTAAGATGGGGTGTTATGATTTTTAATGTTATCGGGCAGGTATGAACCATACAAGTTGGTCAAAAAAGAACTAGCTTAAGTACCGCTTTCTTATGACCTCAACGTGATGAAGTTCATGTCCAGCACAGCCGTAAGCGATGGCACGCACCGTTATGCTTGTGTTGTTGGCTATGCCCGAGCGGGACCACGCCTCTGCCGGCAACCCGCGCAGAAGCGTGATCGTCGCTTTCCGTACAGCCCGGTAGTCCTCTGCCAATTGCGCGATTGTCCACTTTTCGAAAGGAGGTATGAACAATTCCTGTTCGAAACTGGTCAGAGGTGTCTGGTCCCCTCTTGAAAATCGGAGCAGGCGGTAGGTCATAACGCGTTCACTATCTACGATATGGCCAACGACTTCTTTCAGCGACCACTTTCCTTCGGCATACCGATAGGATCCCTGGTTTTCGGTCAAAGAGGCCAGCAGTTCAGTCATTTGCTTTTCCTGAGCGAGTAGAATGTCGATGATGTTGCCTTCCGGCGCCAACCGGATATACTCGCCAGCGTCCCCGGCGTATTCTTCTTCTGACGGTCTTTGGTTCATGAGTGATCCCCACCCTCTGTGTGATAATAAAAATTATATCACTCAATTAGTTTACTGTCGATCGATCGCGATTTTGTAAACAAAATGAGCGCTTCCGGATTTGACCTTGTTTACTTATGCCAATAGTCGGATTGAAGAATTGGACACAAAGCGGCAATCGCTAACGAAAGCACTTGCCGATATGAGCGACGAAGCGGTTTCACTGGAACACATAAAACGCATTTCTGGCTGTCTTCATAATTGGGATAGCATTGATTTTGAGGACAGACGACTTGTTGCGGATGGGCTTATCTCTGCCATCAGAGCCACAAGAGAAAGTGTCCAGATTGAATGGAAGATATGACTCGTTTTTTCATATCATTAAATTATGCAGTTTGTTGTACATTGTCAAGTGATGTAAATGTCCGTTAGAAGTGGAAGCTAGAAAAAAGAAGCTATCCCTTACAAAAAAATCTACTTGTGGGATAGCCTCCTTGACCTTTTTATACTGAGTTAAATGATTAAACAATATTTTATATAATATATCACTAGCGTTGCATTAATTATATTTAAAAATTCATAATACACAAAATGTTTAGATTCATATTGTCCGAGGGACAAAAAAATCCTTTACAATGG